>CAIPBN010000298.1 GCA_903863315.1 uncultured Verrucomicrobiota bacterium
AGACGAAGAAGATTGTCCTCTCGCTCCCATCCAGCGTGCTGCGGAATCTCGAAGACCCGGTTGCCTTGATGAAAGTCTGGGACGAGACGCTCGACCTCGTCGCCGACCTTGCGGCGATTCCCAAGGACCGGCCGCGCGCCGAGCGCATCGTTTGCGATGAGCAGATTTCCGCCGGCTACATGCACAGCGGTTATCCCATCATGACGTGGCTCGACATGCCGCCGCGCTTGGTCAGCGAGGCGCACATGAAGAAGGGCGATTGGGGCATCGGCCACGAGCTGGGCCACAACCATCAGGTCGGCGACTGGACGTTCGAGGGCACGGGGGAAGTGACGTGCAACCTGTTCACAATGTATGTCATTGACCGGATTGGCGGCACGAAGCCCGCGAACGGTCGCGTCGGACTGCCGGTCGTGGCGGAGAAGTTCGCGAAATACACGGCGGGCGGAAAACCGGACTTCGCGAAGTGGCAGAGCGACCCGTTTCTGGCCCTCGCCATGTATGTGCAGCTTCAGCACGCCTTCGGCTGGGAGGCTTACAAGCGGGTTTTCGCCGAATACCGCACACTGCCTGCCAGCGAGAAACCCAAGGGCACGACCGATCGCATCGACCAGTGGATGGTGCATTTCAGCAAGACGGTGAACCGCAACCTCGGACCTTTCTTCCAAGCGTGGGGCCTGCCTGTCACGGACCCGGCGCTCGCGAGCATCGCCAAGCTGCCCGCGTGGCCGAAAGAAGAGTGGCCGGGGACGAATGGGAAGATGGACTAACCAACAGCGACACCATGCGAACTGATTTTTTAGCCACGGATGCCTTCACGCTGCGGACGTGGGCGTCCGCGCTCCTGCTGCTCCTCGCCGCTGCGGCCAGCGCCGCACCCGCCTTGCAGACGCGCCACGTCATGCTCGTCATGGCCGATGGCGTGCGGTGGCAGGAGGTTTTCACCGGCGCGGAGGAGCAGCTCATCAGCAAGGAGTTCGGAGGCGTCACCAAGACCAACGACTTGCGCAAAGAATTCTGGCGCGCAACACCCGAGAGCCGGCGCGAGGCACTGATGCCGTTCTTCTGGGGCACGCTCGCCAAGCAAGGCCAGCTCTACGGCAACCAGCTCAGGGGCAGCACCGCACACGTCACGAACGGCAAGAACTTCTCCTACCCCGGCTACAGCGAGATTCTCTGCGGCTTCTCCGACCCGCGCATCGACAGCAACGCCAAGAAGCCGAACGCGAACGTCACGATGCCCGAGTGGCTCAACGGCAAGCCCGCCTTCGCCGGGCGCGTCGCCGCCTTCGGCAACTGGGATGTGATCCCCTACATCCTCAACCGCGAGCGCAGCCACTTGCCCATCTGGACGGGCTTCGAGAAGACCGACCCGAAACTCAACGCGCACTGGGCCATGCTGGAAAAGCTCATTGCCGACCACACGCCAACGTGGGGCACGCTGATGACTTACGACACCTTCATCCACGCCGCTGCGCTGGAGCATCTCAAAACCAAGAAGCCCCGCCTCATGTATGTCGGCTACGGCGAGCCGGACGAGTGGGCGCATGAAGGCCGTTACGACTACTACCTGCACAGCATCCGGCACTTCGACCGCTTCGTGCGGGAGCTCTGGGAAGCCGCGCAGGCCGACTCGGAAATGCGCGGCCGCACGTCGATCCTGCTCGTGACCGACCACGGGCGCGGCACGAGCAACGCGTCGTG
>CAIPBN010000299.1 GCA_903863315.1 uncultured Verrucomicrobiota bacterium
AGTCAGAGCCTCCTGACGTCGACTGCTACCAAGGTTCAGTTGTTCGGTCCTGTGCTTCATTGCTTCACGTATTGGTAGGCCTCGATAGGCGGCTGGTAGCCGATCACCGTCTGGTCACTGTTGTTGGCCCAGTCGGCGAAGATGAGCAATTCCTTGCCAGTCCAGACAAAGGGCGCGTGGGCCGTGGAGATCAGCGGCAGTTCGGGCATCCGAACCCACCGCCCCGTGGTGGTATTGAAACGGGCACCTTCTTTCCGATGCGAACCGCCGTCGTAGCCGCCCGTGATGATCCACTCCGTGCCGGTCCAAGCGGCCTGATGATAAACCTTGCCCGAGCCATCGTTCGGCAGGCCGGGCTTGGCCGTCTGGATGGCGCTCCACATGTTGGACACGGGATTGTAGCGGGCGTAGCGCATGTCCGAGCTGCCATGCCCGAAGCCGTAGAGATACTCCGAACCCGTCCACGCGGAGCTGGATTGCGCGAAGCTGAACGGGATGTCCGGCATCGGGGTCCAGTTGTCCAGCACCGGGTTGTAACGCGCGGCCTTGTTGATGCCCACGGTTCCATCAGCCGTGTTGTGGCCGCCGGCAATGATCATCTCTGTCCCGGTCCACGCAAAGCAGTGGTCACCAAAGCCGCTGCGCTGCGGATTGGAAGCCATGCTGCGCCAGGTGTCCGTGGCCGGGTTGTAGCGCGCACCGGTGTTGACCCACCCACCGCCGTTGTAACCACCGAACACGATGATTTCCGTCCCGGTCCAGCAGGCGCTGAAGCGCGCACGTATGCCGGGGCCTTTCTCCGTGCTAAAATTGCTCCATTGGTCCGTAGTCGGATCGTAGTAGAAGCCAGTCGTCTGGTAGCCGCCACTCTGCTGATAGCCACCGTAGAGCCACATCCGGTCGCCCAACCAAATGCATTGGAACTCGTCCCGTGGGGCGGGCGCGTTCTGGGAGGACATCGGCGTCCATGTGTTCAACGTGGGGTCAAAAACAGCTCCGCTGTCCGTGACACGAGCAGTTTCACCAGCATTGAGTCCGCCCCACACGATCCACTTCGTCCCGGTCCAGCAGGTGTTCTGGGCGCGAATATCGCTGCTGCCCTTGTTGAAATTCCGTGATTGCGGCGCATTGGGCGTGATCTCACTGGCCTTCACCGTCCAGCGGTCCCCGCCGATGCGCCGGCTACCCACGTTCACGAAGCCCAGTGCCGTCAGGCTCGCGTTGGTCGGACTCAGCGAGAACACCCCGCCGCCCGCGCCCACGCCGCCGGCCTGGCTCAGGATCAGGTTGAGCGCGTCGCCCGTCAGCTTGTTCGTCTCCAGCGAGCCGTTGGCCAGCGCGCTGCCGGGCACCGTGCCAGGCACCAGCTTCGCCAACGTCACCGCGCCGTCCGCGATCTGTGCCGCGCCGAGCGTGCCCACCAGGTTGGCCACCGTCGTCGTCACGTTCGAGAGCCCTGCGCCGCCGCCTTGGAAAGCCGTCGCCCGCACCGTGCCACCCACGTCCACCGTGGCCGTCGGGTTGTTCGTCAGGTTCACGCCCAGGCCCGCCGGACCGACGCGCAGGAGCAGGTTGCCATCCGGCCCCATCACGCCCGCCGCCGCGCGGCTCGTGTGGACAAAGGGATTGGCCATGAACTGCACGCGCGGCGAAAGCTCCCGCGAACCCGTCACCGTCACGCCCAGGTAGCGCTCCGAGACATCCGGCCCGAGAAACACGCTGGTGAGGTTGTTGGTGAACTTGCCGGCGTCAGTCGCCGCGCCCGTCGGGCCGCCGTTGCCCAGCGTCACGCTGTAGTGGCCGCGGTCAATCGTCACGTTCTCCGTCTCCGCCCACACGACATCCGCCGCCGTCGTGCCGCCGGCGGTGCGGTAGATGCGGAAGGTCACGGGCAGCGTGACCGGCGCCGTGAGCGCGGCGGGCACGCCGGTGGGTTCCGTGATGAAGCCCTGGTAGCTGATGCGCCCGGGCGGGAGGGAGTCGGCGGCGAAGGCAGGGAGGGCAAGGAGGAGGGCCGCGAACACAACTAGGGAGAAACGGAGTCCGCGCTCCTGGTAGGGCGCGTCTGTCCCCAGCGCGCCGCTGAAT
>CAIPBN010000300.1 GCA_903863315.1 uncultured Verrucomicrobiota bacterium
CTGCATCGCCAAGTTCGTCTGGAACTTCGGCGTGAAGGGCATGCTCTCCGTCGAGCGGTTCAAGCGCCGGCTCAAGCGCGGCGAGACGTTCCCGCCGTTTCTCTACCTCTCCATCATCAACTCCTGCAACCTCCGCTGCCAGGGCTGCTGGGTGGATGTCGAGGAGAAGGACTCCATTGACCTCGACTCGCTGAACCGCACCATCGAGGACGCGCAGGCGCACGGGAACAGCTTCTTCGGCATCCTTGGCGGTGAGCCGTTCATGCACCCGCAGCTCCTCGACCTGCTCGCGGCGCACCCGGACTGCTACTTCCAGGTCTTCACCAACGGCCAGTTCATCACCGAGAAGGTGGCCAAGCGCCTGCGCGAGATTGGCAACTGCACGCCGCTCATCTCCATCGAAGGCCGCGAGGTGGTCAGCGACGAACGGCGCGGCAAGAAGGACGTGCTGAACAAAACTCTGCGCGGCCTCGATAACTGTCTCAAGGAGGGCATCCTCACCGGCGTCGCGACGAGCGTTTGCCAGACGAACATCGACGAGCTGCTCACCGAGGAATGGCTCCAGCATCTCATCAAGCGCGGCGTCCACTACGCCTGGTATCACACCTACCGGCCCGTCGGCCCAAAGATGAACATGGCCCTCGCGCTGCGGCCCGACCAGCTCGTGCGCGTGCGCAAGTTCGTCACCGACATGCGCGCGCGACTGCCCATCGCGATCATTGACGCTTACTACGACGGCGAGGGCCAGGCGCTCTGCCCCATGTCCACGGGCGTCTCGCATCACATCGGGCCGAAAGGCGACATCGAGCCGTGCCCGATCATCCAGTTCGCCACGGACACAATCCGCGACGAACGCGGCATCTACGCGACCATGCGCGACAGCGCGTTCCTGAAAGACTTCCGCGAACTCAGCGCCGAGCACACGCGCGGCTGCGTGGTCCTGGAGCGGCCCGACCTGGTGAAGCAGCTCGTCGTGAAGCACGGTGCGCGCGACACCACCGTGCGCGGCACCGCGATGGCGGAACTCGATGCCATGACGCCGCGCTTCAGCCAATGGCTGCCCGGCGAGGAAATCCCCGAGAAGCATTGGATGTATCGCATCGCCAAGAAGTATTGGTTCAGCGACTTCGGGGCGTATCGCAAGGCCGGGCACGAACAAACCGCCGCCGCGAAGGCGAAGGTGTTGAGCGCTTCCGGGCGAAGCTGATTGGTTCGGGAATTCCGGTGGTCCGCTCGTCTGCGCCCAGTTGCCTTATTGGCTCGCCTTGGTGGTCGTTACGGCCTCATTGGCAAACCTCGCTGTCAGCGCAGCGGAGTCTCTCGAAGCCTTCTGCAAGGCTGACAGGCTCTTCGCGGTGGCGATATGACCTTGCTCGTGGCCTCGCTCCAGCAGGCGGCGTAGGCGTGGTGCGACAGTTCAAAGTCGGACAGGTGGCCCGTGCTTCCTGACCTGAACCTTGGAAAAGTGAGCCACGCTGGCCGGCGCAACAGAAGAATTTCCTCCGTCCGCGAATTCCTCCTTTCCACGCCGCCCGCTTCTCCCATCATCGGGGCATGCGTTCGGACATCCAGTCGGTTCATTTTGTGGGAATCTGCGGCACGGCGATGGCCAGTGCGGCGGCGGCGATGCAGGAGCGCGGTTACCGCGTCACGGGCTCGGACACGAATGTGTATCCGCCCATGTCCACGTTCCTGGCCGAGCGGAAGGTCGAGGTCGTCTCCGGCTACGCCGAGCAAAACCTGGCGCACAAGCCCGACCTGGTCGTCATCGGCAACGCCATTTCCCGTGGCAATCCGGAGGTTGAGGCCGTGCTGGACCGCAAGCTCCGCTATTGCTCGCTGCCGGAGCTGCTCAAGGAGTTTTTCATCCGGGGCAAACGCTGTCTCGTTGTGAGCGGCACACACGGGAAGACCACCACCACGTCGCTGCTCACATGGGTGTTCGAGAGCGCGGGGTTGAATCCCAGCTACCTGATTGGAGGCATTCCGAGCAACCTGGGCGCGGGCGCGCGGTTCACGGACAGCGAGTGGTTCATCATCGAGGGCGACGAATACGACACCGCGTTCTTCGACAAG
>CAIPBN010000301.1 GCA_903863315.1 uncultured Verrucomicrobiota bacterium
AACTCAGCATCGGCGACATCTCGCTTGTCGGCGGCAAGAACGCCTCGCTTGGCGAGATGTTCCGCGAGCTTGCGCCCAAGGGCGTGAAGGTGCCCGACGGCTTCGCCATCACCTCCGACGCCTACCGGCACTTTCTCCGCTCTGCGAACCTCGACGAGGAAATCACGCGCATCCTCCACGGCCTCGACACCGGCGACATGGACAATCTTCGCGAGCGCGGCCAGCGCGTGCGTCACGCCATTCTCGCGGCGAAACTCCCCGCCGACCTCGAAGCCGCCATCGTCGCCGCTTACCGCGAATTCAGCAGAGACTCTGGCGCGCCGACCGATGTCGCCGTGCGCAGCAGCGCGACGGCGGAGGACTTGCCGGACGCAAGCTTCGCCGGGCAGCAGGAGACTTACCTCAACGTGCAGGGCGAGCGCGCGTTGTTGGAGACCTGCAAGCGCTGCTTCGCCTCACTCTTCACCGACCGCGCCATCAGCTACCGCACGGACAAGGGGTTCGAGCACTTCAAGATTGCCCTGAGCATCGGCGTGCAGCGCATGGTGCGCGCGGACCTCGCGGCCAGCGGGGTCATGTTCACGCTCGACACCGAGACCGGCTTCCGCGACGCGGTGCTCATCAACGCCGCCTACGGCCTCGGCGAAAACGTCGTGCAGGGCAGCGTGAACCCGGACGAATATTACGTCTTCAAGCCCACGTTGAAGGCCGGCTTCCGCCCCGTGCTCCAGAAAATCGTCGGCACGAAGGAATTCAAGATGGTCTATGACACCGGCGGCGGGCGCATGGTGAAAAACATCCCCGTTTCACCCGGCGACCGCGTGAAGTTCGCCATCAACGACGACGAGATTCTCCAGCTCGCGCGCTGGGCCTGCGTCATCGAAGACCACTACTCCGCCAAGCGCGGCCACCCGACGCCGATGGACATCGAGTGGGCCAAGGACGGCCGCACCGGCGAGCTGTTCATTGTGCAGGCACGGCCCGAGACGGTGCAGTCGCGCAAGGCCGCCGAAGTCATTGAGACCTTCAAACTCAAACAGCGCGGCAAGGTGCTCGTCACCGGTCGCAGCGTCGGCGAGAAGATTGCCGCCGGCCCCGTGCGCGTCATCAAGAGCGCGGAGTTCATCAACCAGTTCAAGGACGGCGAGATTCTCGTCACGGACAAGACCGACCCCGACTGGGAACCCATCATGAAAAAGGCCGCCGCCATCGTGACCAATCGCGGCGGGCGCACCTGCCACGCGGCCATCGTGAGCCGCGAGCTGGGCGTGCCGGCCATCGTCGGCACCGAGCACGGCACCGAGCTGCTCACCGACGGCCAGATGGTCACAGTGAGCTGCGCCGAGGGCGATACCGGCTTCGTGTATGACGGCAAGCTGACGTTCGACGTGACCCGCACCAGCCTCAAAAACCTCGGCCATCCGCGCACGAAAGTAATGATGAACGTGGGCAACCCGGAGGAAGCCTTCTCGCTCTCGTTCATCCCGAACGACGGCGTCGGGCTGGCCCGCGAGGAGTTCATCATCACGACCTACATCAAGGCGCATCCGCTGGCGCTGCTCGACTACGAGAAGCAGGATGCGGGCACGAAGGCACAGCTATACGTGCTGACCGCCGGCTGCGTGGACAAACCCCAGTTCTTCGTGGACAAGCTCGCGCAGGGCGTCGCGATGATTGCCGCCGCGTTCTACCCGAAGGACGTGATTCTCCGCCTCAGCGACTTCAAGACCAACGAGTATGCGAACCTCATCGGCGGGCGCGCCTACGAACCACTGGAGGAGAACCCGATGATTGGGTTCCGGGGCGCGAGCCGTTACTACCACCCGCGCTATCAGGCTGGCTTCGCGCTGGAGTGTCGGGCCGTGAAGAAAGTTCGCGAGGAGATGGGCCTGACGAACCTCAAACTGATGGTCCCCTTCTGCCGCACCGTCGAGGAAGGCCGCCGCGTGCAGGCGGAGATGGCGAAGCATGGCCTGAAGCGTGGCGAGAACGGCCTTGAGCTGTATGTCATGTGTGAGATTCCCAGCAACGTCATCCTGGCCGACGAGTTTGCCGACATCTTCGACGGCTTCAGCATCGGCTCGAACGACCTCACGCAGCTCACCCTCGGCGTGGACCGCGATTCCGAAATCGTCGCCCCCATCTTCGACGAGCGGAACGCGGCGGTGAAGAAGCTCATCGCGCAGGTCATCGCCGTCTGCCGCAGGCGCGGGCGCAAAATCGGCATCTGCGGCCAGGCTCCCAGCGACTATCCGGACTTCGCGCAGTTCCTCGTCGAGCAAGGTATCGACAGCATCTCGCTGAACCCGGACACCGTGCTCAAGACAACTTTGGCGATTTTGGAGAAGGAGAAAACACTCAGCGTCGGCAAATGAGCACAACCACTTCAGCCCGCCCCGGATTGGTCCACGATGTCCTGCGTCAATCCCTGCGCAAGCCCTTGGAGGCGCTCTTCGCCCCGCGCACCATCGCCGTCATTGGAGCAACGGAACGGGTCGGCAGCGTGGGCCGGGCCATCTGGGAGAACCTCCAACTGTTTGAAGGCCGCGTGTTCCCGGTCAATCCGAAGCACGCGACCGTCGGCGGCGCTGAAGCCTTCCCTGCCATCGGCGCAGTTCCTGGACCAGTAGACCTCGCGGTCATCGTGACGCCTGCACCAACGGTGCCGGGCCTCATCCGCAAGTGCGCCGAGGCTGGCGTCCCGGCAGCGGTCATCATCTCCGCCGGATTCTGCGAGAGCGGCGAGGTGGGAGCGGAGTTGGAGCGGCAGTGCCTCGCGGAGGCACGGCGCGGGAACATGCGGTTGCTTGGGCCGAACTGCCTCGGCCTCATGGTGCCGCATGGTGGGTTCAACGCGACCTTCGCCGCCGGCATGGCCAATCCGGGCAACGTGGCGTTCCTCAGCCAGAGCGGAGCGCTATGCACGTCGGTGCTCGACTGGAGCCTGCGCGAGAACGTCGGCTTCAGTGCGTTCGTGTCCGTCGGATCAATGCTCGACGTGGGCTGGGGCGACCTCATCACGCACTTCGGAGACGACCCGCGCACGAAGAGCATCGTCTGCTACATGGAGTCCGTTGGTGATGCGCGGGCGTTTCTCTCCGCCGCGCGCGAAGTGGGGCTGACCAAGCCCATTATCGTGCTCAAGGTGGGCCGCACGGATGCCGCCGCCAAGGCCGCTGCGTCACACACAGGCGCGCTCACCGGCAGTGATGACGTGCTCGATGCTGCGTTCCGTCGTGTGGGCGTGCTGCGCGTGAACACCATCGGCGAGTTGTTCAATCTGGCCGAACTGCTCGCCAAGCAGCCGAATCCTCGCGGCCCGCGTCTGGCCATCGTCACCAACGCCGGCGGGCCGGGCGCGCTCGCCACGGACGCGCTGGTCACTGGCGGCGGGCAGTTGGCAACCCTGTCCAGCAGCACCACGGCAGAGTTGGACAAGTTCCTTCCGACGCACTGGAGCCACGGCAATCCGATTGACGTGCTCGGCGATGCCGACCCGGCGCGCTACGCCCGTGCGGTCACGCTGGCCGCGCAAGACCCGCAATCCGACGGCGTGCTGGTCATCCTCAC
>CAIPBN010000302.1 GCA_903863315.1 uncultured Verrucomicrobiota bacterium
GCTCAACAACCCGCGCCGTCCGCTCGAGGCCTCCGGCACCAGCGGCATGAAGTGTGGCTCCCACGGCTGCCTGAACATGAGCATCATGGACGGCTGGTGGCGCGAGGGCTACGACGGCACCAACGGCTTCTCCATCGGTGATGACACGCATCCCGCGAGCATCGAGGAGCAGGACCGGCGCGATAGCGCCAACACCTTCAAGGTGCTCACCGAGGAAGTCATCCCGTGCTTCTACAACCGCGACGCCGCCGGCATCCCGCGCCAGTGGCTGGGCAAGGTGCGCCGGGCGATGACCACCTTGGTGCCGCAGTTCAGCACCTGGCGCATGGTGCAGGAATACACGCGGAAGTATTACCAGCCGAAGTAGGCGTCGGCATTTTCTCCTGCTCGTAATTCCTGGTCTTAATCCTAATCCCGCCGGCTCCTTCAGTGCCGGCGATCAGGAGCAGGGTTTAGATTACGAGCAGGAGTAAGAGTTTCCCCGACGCCAAAGACGGGTTGAAGCCGTCGGTGCGTGAAGCAACGTCCCGGCATGAAATGCCCCGTTGATGACGCCCCGCTGCGCGAAGCGGAGCGAGGTGGATTCAAGCTGGCATGTTGTTCACAGTGCACCGGCCTGTGGCTCACCCGCGACACGCTGAAGCGGGCCTTCGCCTCCCACCACCGGCCCGAGAAGCTCGACGAGGCCGAATGCCAGCCGCCATTGCTCAAGCCCGGCCCGGCCCGTCAACGGCTCTGTCCGTGCTGCCATTACCAACTCGCGCCGCGCTGGCTGCACGGGATTGAGATTGATGTCTGCGAGAAGTGTCAGGGCCTTTGGCTCGACGCGGGCGAGCTGCGGCAGATCATCACCAACAGCCGGAAGCACAAGCTGGCGTCGGCCGGTGCGGGTTCGCCGGCTTCGACCCGCCAGGCCGTGGCGGGGAGCCGCGAATCAAAGTGGTATGACGGGGTTGATTTTCCGTGCGACGGCGACTTCTTCTCCGTCATCGGCAACGGACTAGGCGACCTCGCCAGCAGCGGGGTGGACGTCGCGAAACCCGTCGTCGAGTTCCTCGGCGAAGCGCTGTCCCTGCTCGACTGGTAGGCTGGGCGTGGCGCAGTTATTTCCTTCCTCGCCCCGGCACCCGGCGAGACGGCAGAGCAAGGTCCGTCGGGGGTGCCGACTGCCGGTCGGTCGGGTGGCGCATTCACGAGCCGTCTCCCCTTCAAAGCAAACGGAGCGCCGGGTTGCACACCGGGCGCTCCGTGCTGTTTGGTCATGCGGACCTCCGCCGCGAGGGCGGGTGCGCGCTACTTCCAAGGGATGAATTTAATGCAGACTGGCGTGCCCACTTCCAGCCGCTGGTCGGTGGGCTTGAGCGTGCCGTTGCCCTGGTTCACGCGGAACAACGCGATGGTGTCCGAACCCTGGCCTTCGGTGAAAAGCCACTGGCCGGTTGGATCGAGGTTGAAGTTGCGCGGCGTCTTGACCTCCGCCGGGGCGTTCTGCACCAGCTTGATCTTGCCGTCGGCGGCGACGCTGAACACCGCGATGGTGTCGTGGCCGCGATTGGAGCCGTAGAGGAACTTGCCATTGGGATGCGCCACCACCTCCGCCGTGCTCCAGCCGGGCTTCGGACCGGGGCCGTCGGCTTCGGGCAGCGTGGAGACGGTGTGAATCTCCGTCAGCGATCCCTTCGCCGCATCGTAGCTGAAGGCGGTCATGGTGAGGTTAATCTCGTTGATCAAGTAGGCGAACTTGCCGCTGGGATGGAAGGCGAAGTGCCGCGGGCCGCTGCCGGGCGCGACGGCGGCGAAGGCCGGTTCGTTCGCGACGATGGTGCCCTTCGCCGCATCCAGCTTGTAAATGAGCACCTTGTCGAGGCCGAGGTCGGCCACGAAGGCAAAGCGATTATCGGGGGAGAGGTTCACCGAGTGCGCATTGGGCTGGCTCTGGCGCTTGGTCACGCTCTTCCCCTCGTGTTGCACGAAGCCGGTGTGTTCACCGACGGAACCATCGGCCTTGATGGGCAGGGCCACGACGCTGCCGCCGCCGTAATTCGCGGCGAGCACGGTGTGGCCGGTCTTGTCCACGGTGAGGTGGCACGGGCCGGAGCCGACGGTGGAGGCCTGACTGAGGAGCTTCAGTTTGCCGTCCGGCTGAATGGCGAAGGCGCTGACCCCACCGCCCTTTTTGCCGCCGACGGCGGACACTTCACCGACAGCGTAGAGATGCTTGCCATCGGGATGCACCGCGAGGAAAGAAGCATTCATCGCCTCGCCCGCCAGCTCGGGTTTGCCCAGCTCGCCGGTGACCGCGTTGAAGGTGAAGGTGTAGATACCCTGGCTTTTCTTGCCGTTGTAAGTGCCGACGTAGGCGCGGAACTTGGCCCCCGGCGCGGGCGCGGCTCCGACCGGGGCGATCAGGGTCAGACTGGAGGTGGCAACGAGGGTGACCAGCAGGTGGTGGAGGAAACAGCGGTGTGTCATGGCGGAGGAGGTAACCAGACCAGCCCGGCGACTGCAAGCTGCCGCAACGGGACGCGCGCTCAGCGCCGCTGCCCCAGCCAGAGCAGCAGCAGCGGCAGCAGGATGCCGCCAAAGAGGCAGACCCAGACCGGCCAGGAGGGCTTGAGCAGTTTGAAGGAGAGCACCAGGCCGAGCGCAATGGTGACGGTGGCCGCGATGGACATGACGACCACGAGCACCGTGAAGAGCTTGGGCGAGGACGGTTTCTGGAACTCGTCCTCACTGGGATAAATCTGGTCGGAATGCACCACTCGCAGTTTTTGCACCAGCGTCTCCGCCTCGCTGGGATGCTTGAGCCGGTTGGGGACCACTGTCTGATACCAGCCCGTCAGGATGTAGAAGAGCAGCATCGGCGTGAAGAAACAGCCGAGGTAAAGGTGGGCGCGCCGGAGGAACTTCATGCGCGGTTCACTTGTCGGGGATGGGGATGAAGAGCTTCTGCCCGGCGCGAAGCTTGTTCATGTCGGCTCCGGGATTGGCAGCTTCCAACTGGCGGAGGGTGATCTTGCCGGCATGCCCCTTGGCCTTCTGATCGTCGTTGTAGGCCTTGAGGATCTCGAGCGCGGTCTGGTTCTTCTCGACCGTGTGATAAACCCCGGTGTCCGGAACGTTGGCTGACTGGTTCTTCTTGCTGGAACTCGGCTCCGTCTTCTCCTTGCCGGGTTTGGGGGGGGTGGGCGTGAAGGCCGGGGCAGCCGGGGCGGCGGCGATGACCTTGCGCAGCTCCTCAAACTTTTCCAGGAACAGCTTCTTGTCTGCGTCGCGGCGCTGCTCGCTTTCCTTCAGCGCCCTTTCCAACTGGTGCAGCTCATCCTTGCTGGCGGTGAGCTTGAGGATGTTGTTGTTCGCCCGGTCCCGCTCGGCGGAGAGGCGGCTGATCTCGTTGAGCGCGGAGTCCAGCGCGGTCAGCTTGCGGCGGAGCGATTCATTGCTCTCCTTGAGGGCTTCCAAGTCACGCTCCGCCCGCCGCAGCTTGTCCTCCAGCTCCTGCCGGGCCGCGTCGTTCACCAAGTTCTGAGCCGGGGTCGTCCCCGGCCAGGCCAGGCAGCCGAGCAGCGGCAAGATGCAGAGCAGTCGTTTCATGCTGGGACAATAGGAAAGCGCTGGCAGCAGGCGCAAGTGTGGAACCAGCGCGGGGCCGGATCACTGAGCGGGCGCCACCAGCACTTCCGCCGACGGCCGCGACTCGATCCGGCACTCGTCCGGCACGCCCATGCGGCGGAGGTCGGCGGGGGTGAGCTTGCGGCCCCGGTCATCCACGATCGCGGGGGTGCGGTTGCGGTAGGTGATCTCGGCGATGTTCACCACGTTGGTGCTGCGGTTGTAAAAAACCGCCCGCATCGGACCCCAGCGCTGCAAAGGAGCCTGGCCACCGCCGGAGATGAGGTTGGCGCCGTTGATGGCCTTCACCACGTAATTGGTCGTCGCACGGCTGGGGTCCACGAAAGTATTGGCCACGCGCGGAGCCAGCAGCGGGGTGCTCAGGTTGTCCGCCGGATCGTAGGCCAGCGGGGTGCGGTGGATGGCCTGTTCGCCCGCGAACACCAGATACCCCGTGATGCCGGACTCCGGATCCTCCACCGGTCGCCAGGTGACGTGATGACCTTCCGGCACCACCTCCACCGTTACAAATTTTACCGCCGGAGGCGGCGTGACATCCAGCGGCTGCACGCCGGCTTGCAGGGAAATGCTCTCCGCCTGGCCGCTGTCCCGGACCAGCATCACGCCCTTGCGCACATCGGCGTTGCGGAAGGCCGAACGCGAGACATAGCTCCCCTGCGGCAAATCGTGCATGCCCTCCGGCGCTTCCACCGAGTCCACCACGATCGCCTGCCGGGCCACCAGCGCCCGGGTGGTGCCGCGCACCACGCAGTGGGAAACCGCTCCCTGGCCAACCATGAAGATGCCCACCGGGCTGCCGGGAAAGTCCTTGTTGTCAATGTCCAGGTGGCTCAACACCGCCGCGCCGCTGGACACGATCTCGACGACCGCGTTGGTGCCGGATTCACGGCCCACGCGACGGAAGGCGCAGTTCTGCACCAGATGCGCCTCGCCCCCGTGGATGCGCACCGCCGACTCCTTGATGTCCTCGAACACGCAGTTGTGCACCCCCACCACGCCGGACGGCGAAAGCCCCGGCCGCAGATCGATCGCACGCTCGGTGAGATTGCGGAACGTGCAGTTGGCGATGTTCAAACGCAGCACGGCCAGACCACCACGCTCGCCGCGTTCCCCGGTATAACTGCCCCGGGTGCGATCGTGGCCCTGCGTGAAGCCGACCCGGCTGTTGATGAACTCACAATCCTGATACGACTGGTTCTGCGTGGCGTGGACGGTGATGCCCGCCTGGCTCTGGCCGTCGAAGCGCACGCGCAGGAACAGCGCGGTGGCGGTGTTCGTCAGCCCGCCCTGACCGGCCTGCGAGTTGTGCCCGTAACGCCCGCCGCGCACAGTGAGGTTGACCAGGCCCCGGCAGTCCCGCTGCGAACAGTCCACATTCGTGGGCCAGTTCAAGATCGTGCGGTCCATGCCCGCGCCAAAGACCAGGCCTTTGGTGATGGGCCGCGTCAGCTCGTATTCGCCCGCGCCCAGGAAGACGTTGCCCCCGGCCTCCAGCGCCTTCTCAATGGCCCCGGCTGGCTGCCCGGACAGGTTCATGAAGGGCTTGCCAAACAGCAAGGGCGGCGGGGCGCGCAGGTCACCCAGCGACACGAACACGGGCGTCGGCAAGTTGGCTCCGAACTGCGGAAAGCGCAGCCGGCGGTCGCGCGAGGAGGAATTGTAAACGGGTGCCTTAGTCCGGAACTGCACCTGAAAGATGTTGCGCGGTTCGGCGAAGTTGGCGTTCAAGCCGCCCGGCTCGACGCCCCACTCCTGGAAGTAAGGATCCCGGGCCACCACGCCATCGGCATAGTGCAGACCCGGCAGGGCCGCCCGGCGTCCCACACTCCAAGGCCGCAACTGGCCGTGCGCAATAAGGCGGTTGCGCTGCCCGCCCAGATAAAACGCCGCGCCCCGGAACGGCGCGTTTGTGCTGGCGTGGCCCAGCTCCTCGTGGTCGTGATACTTGAGCAGCTCCGGTGCCCGCAGGTAGCCGGCATTGGCGGCGTCACTGCCTCCCCCCAGCGCGGTGCAAAGCAGCGCGCAGTCGATGCCGTAGTCCAGCTCCAGCACCGGGTCCGCCCACATGCCGCCATCGGAAGCGGCCTGGGCCATCGCCAGGCCCGTGGCCCGCACCACATGGAAGGGCGTCCACGCCGTCTGCCGCTGCGTCAGCGGACTAAGGATGTAGGTGTGGTGGGCCTGCGCGTCGAGCGCCTCCGCCTGCACGCGCACGACGGGGGCCCAGTTCATGTCCCAGCGCAGCGCGCCTTCGGGCGGGGCCACGATGAGCTTGTGCACCGTCACCCCGCGCACGAAGCCGCGCAGCCACAACTGCGGTTCCGGCCGGGGCGAGGCGAAATCGCCCGCCGTCACCGTCGCCCCGCCGTAGTAGAACGACACCGCGTCGGCATGGTTCAACTGGGTGGCCGGGCCGTGGGATTGGTAGAACGCGGCCCGCTCCAGCCGGCCGGACTTCTGCATCATGCTGGCGGGCGTGTGCCAGAAGAACTGGCAGTCGGTGAGGTCCGCGTGCAATTCCCACGCCGCGCTGCCACCGATGAACTGCACATCCTTCAAGGCGCGCCGCACCATCACGGGCGCAACCCCG
The DNA here is from genome assembly GCA_903863315.1 of uncultured Verrucomicrobiota bacterium. GTDB lineage: Bacteria > Verrucomicrobiota > Verrucomicrobiia > Limisphaerales > SXTU01 > SXTU01. The sequence continues at coordinate 6,224 of CAIPBN010000302.1, forward strand.
GGTGCGTCGAACACCACGGCATCGCCTGCTTGCGCGGCATCCACCGCCGCCTGAGCCCCGCCCTGTGAGGTGAAGAACAGGCGGCCGGCGTCGCCTGTGGCCGCGCGCGCCGCGCCCATCGGCAGCGTGTAAGGCAACGGCGGCAGCTCGTTGGTGACCACAAAGCCCACCGGGACTTGCGGAACGATATTGGTGGAAACCGGGGTTTCACTTTGGACCGGGGCCACGTTGACGAGGCCTTGGGTGGCCTTGCCCTTCTTGGTCTTGGTCGCGGGCGGTTTGGGATTCAGATAAGCCCAGACCCCGGCGCCGACCAGCACGACCATCGCGCCCCAGAGGAGAATCGGTCCCAGGTCGATGTCCACCTTGACCTTTTTCTTCTGTGGCTTGTGCTCCGCCAGCACTTCCTCGAAGCGCGGGCCCACTTGCTTGGGCTTGGCGGCCGGCGGTCCGGGCGCGGGGCGGGGGCCGGCCGTCGGACCGGGGCGCGGGATGGGATGCGTCAGCTCGTAGCGCAGCTCGATCTCGCCCAGCTTGAGCACGTCGTTGTCATTTAACGACGCGGTGGGCACATGGTGCCCGTTCACGGCGGTGCCGCCGCCGCTGCGGTCCTTCAGGCGGCAGCCCTCCGGGTCCACGGACAGGAGGACGTGGCTGCTGGCGATGGATTCGTCAGCGAGGACGATGGTGTTCCCCGGTTGCCGCCCGATCGTGACGATGCCCGGCGGCAGCTCAAAGCGCTGCCCCCGGCGCGGGCCAGTCAAGATGGTAAGTCTGGGCATGGGCAACAGCGGACGACGGGCGCGGAGGCTAACAACTGTCTTGGCCAAGTCAAAGCGGGGAAACTCCTTGCCCGGACCGGTGATCCTGATCCTAATCCTGCTCCCTGCCGGCCACCGGCTGGCGGAAGCAGATGACGATGAGCAAATACTGGCATGTCCTGAACATCGGCCTCCAGAACACCCTCGTGTATCGGCTGAATTTCCTCTTCCGCGCCACCTTTGGCCTCATCCCGCTCACTGCCACCATCTTCGTCTGGCGCACCATTTACGCGGGCAAGGCGGACGGTCGGGTGGGCTCCTACGAGCTGGCGCAGATGGTTTCCTACTACCTCGTGGTCACCATCGTGGACGCGCTCACCGCCGTGACGGAGGATGACTGGCAGATCGCCGCCGACATCAAGGACGGCAACATCAGCCAGTTCCTACTCAAGCCGATGGACTACCTGACCTACCGGCTCTGCCTCTTCGGTGCGGGCCGGCTCGTGTATGCCGTCGTCGCCCTGGTCCCGACCGTCGCCTTCCTCTGGCTGCTGCGGGCGGATTTCGTCCTGCCGCCCGATGCGGCCACGGCCGGGTGGTTCATCGTCTCCGTGGGGCTCACCGCGCTCCTGCAATTCCTCATGAGCTTCACCCTCGCGCTGCTGGCGTTTTGGGTGCTCGAGGTCGCGACCTTCATCTTCATCGCCTTCGCCTTCGAATACCTGGCCGGTGGCCACCTCTTCCCGCTGGACATCCTGCCGCCCGCCGTGGCCGCCCTGCTGGACTACACGCCGTTCCCGTATCTCACCTACTTCCCGGTGAGCATCTGGCTGGGCCGGGTGCCGGCGGAAGCCCTCGCGCACGGCGTGCTTGTGCAGCTCCTCTGGGTGGTGGCGGCCTACGCGCTGGCCCGCCTCGTCTGGAGCCGGGGCATCCGGAAATACTCTGCGGTGGGCGGCTGAAGATGAGTTCCGAGTTCAAAGTTCCAGGTTCCGAGTTGGCTGGTGCTCCGCCGCCCCCAGACGCGAGACCCCATTCCCCATTCCCTATCTCCCGTTACCTCAGCCTTTACGCCGCGCTCTGGCGCAACTCCGTCATCCGCGAGCTGGGCTTCAAGGTGAACTTCCTCATGTGGATCGTCGTGGAGGCGCTGTGGTTCGCGCTGCAGCTCACCTTCATCGGCGTGCTTTACCTGCACACCGACCACATCGGCACCTGGACCAAATGGCAGGTCGTCGCGCTCATGGGCACCAGCCACCTCATCCAGCAGCTTTTCACCGCGATCTTCCTGACCAACCTCACCGCGCTCTCCGAGCACATCCGCACGGGCAAGCTGGACTTCATGCTCCTGCTGCCGGTGAACACGCGCTTCCTCATCTCCTTCCGCCAGGTGGACCTTGGTGGCTTCGTCAACGCCGCCAGCGCCCTCTGCGTCATCGGCTACGCGCTGCACCGGCTTGGCCACGCGCCCGGGCTCGCGCAGTTCGCCGGTTTTGCGGTGCTCGTGGTGGTCGGCATCCTCATTCACTACTCGCTCATGCTCATGCTCTCGGCCACGAGCTTCTGGACCGTGCGCGCGCAGGGCATCGTCTGGGGCTACTACAACCTCTTCAACATAGCCCGCCTGCCCGACGAGGCCTTCCGCGGCCCGTTCAAAGCCGTCTTCACCTACGCCCTGCCCATGCTCCTCGTCTCCAACGTCCCTGTGAAACTGCTGGTGGACAAGCTCGGTTCCCCGCTGGAAATCCTCCTGCTCGTCACCCTCGCCACGCTGATCTGCATCGCCTCTGAAATCATCTGGCGCACCGCGCTCAAGCGCTACACCAGCGCCAGCTCGTAGCGGTGTGGCGGCGGGCGTCCTCGCCGGCCGCTACGCAACACACTTGCCCCCTCCGCCTGTGCTCGCGACACTCCGCTCATGCTGCGCATCGTCTTCATGGGCACGCCGGACATCGCCTGTCCGACGCTGCAAGCCCTCGCCTCGACGCCGGATTTCCAAGTCGTCGGCGTGGTCGTGCAGCCGGACAAACCCAAGGGCCGCGACCTGAAGCTCCAGCCGCCGCCCGTCAAGGAGCTGGCCCTTCACCTCGGCCTCCCCGTCCTTCAGCCCGAACGCGCCCGCAACGAGGCCTTCATCGCCCAGCTCCGCGAACTGCGGCCCGACCTGATCGCCGTGCTCGCCTACGGGCAGATCCTGCCGCAGGCGTTGCTCGACATCCCGCCGCACGGCTGCCTCAACGTCCACACCTCGCTGCTCCCGCGCTGGCGCGGAGCGGCACCCATCCAGTGGGCCATCCTCGAAGGCGATGCTGAGACCGGCGTGACCATCATGCGCATGGACGCCGGCCTCGACACCGGCGGGATCATCTCCACCCGTGCCACCGCCATCGTGCCCGAAGACAACGCGCAAACGCTTCACGACCGTCTCGCCGTGCTCGGTGCGGAGCTGCTCGTGCAAACCCTCCCGCGCTACGTCAGCGGCGAACTCCCGCCGCATCCGCAACCCGCCGAGGGCGTCACCTACGCGCGCAAGCTCACCAAGGACGATGGCCGCCTCGACTGGTCGCAGCCCGCCAGCGTGCTGCACAACCGCCTCCGCGCCTTCACACCCTGGCCCGGCACCTTCACCTTCCTCCCCGCGCAACCCAGGCCGCTCCTCCTCAAAGTCTGGCGTGCCGAACTCGCTCATGCCGGTGACTTGCCGGCGACTTCCGCAACACCCGGCCAAGTCCTCTCCGCCGAGAAGGCCGGCATCCTTGTGGCCTGCCGCGAAGGGGCGCTGCGGCTGCTCGAAGTGCAGAAGGAAGGCAGCCGCCGCCTGGCCGCCGGAGAATTCCTCTCCGGTCAGCCCCTGACACCGGGAACCCTGCTCGGATGAAAACGCCCGGCTCCGTCGCCGAACTTGAAGTCCTGCTCAGCCAGCCCACGCCCGGTGCGCTGGCCGCCCTGCGCACCCTCACCGGCGACGTGATGGTGCTCGGTGCCGGCGGCAAGATGGGCCCGACCCTTGCGCGCATGGTGCGGCGCGGACTCGATGAAATCGGACACCGCCAGCGCCGCGTGTTCGCCGTGTCGCGCTTCTCCTCGCCGGCCGCCGCTGCGGACTTGCAACGCCACGGCGTCGAGACCATCGCCTGCGACCTGCTGAACCGGGCGGCCGTGCAGGCCCTGCCCGACGCGCCCAATCTCCTGTTCCTCGCCGGCCAGAAGTTCGGCACCAGCGAGACCCCCGAGCTGACCTGGGTGATGAACACACTCGTGCCGGCCATCGTGGCCGAACGATTCGCTGGCTCACGCATCGTCGTCTTCTCCACCGGATGCGTGTATCCGCTGGTTCCGCTGGACGGGCGTGGCGCCCGTGAAGACGACGCCTTGAATGCTCCCGGCGAATACGCCAGCTCGTGCGTGGGCCGCGAACGTGTCTTCACCCACTTCGCCAAGCAGCACGGCACGCCCACGCTGCTCTTCCGGCTGTGTTACGCCAACGACCTGCGTTACGGCGTTTTGCTGGACATCGCGACCCGCGTGGCGCAAGGCCAGCCGGTGGACGTCACGATGGGTGCGGCGAACGTCATCTGGCAGGGCGATGCCAACGCGCGGGCGATCCAGTGTCTCGCCCACGCCGCCGTGCCACCCGTTGCGTTGAACGTCACCGGTCGCGAACAGGTGTCCATCCGCTCGCTGGCGCAACGCTTCGGCGAGCTCCTGGGCCGCGCGCCCGTCATCACCGGCACGGAAGGTTCCACCGCCTGGGTCTGGGACGCGTCCCGCTCCTATGAACTCCTCGGCCCTCCGACCGTTTCGCTGGATGAGCTGATCGAAACCACCGCGCATTGGGTGCAACAGGGCGGCACCACGCTGAACAAGCCCACGCACTTCGAAGTGCGTGACGGCCAGTTTTGATTTTGGTGACGCGTGCCCAGCCGGGCCGCTACTTCTTCTTCGCCTTGGCCTTCGGCTCCGTTGCGGGCGCGGCCAGTGAGGCTGGCTTCGCGCTCGCGTGCTGATCCAGCAGCGCGCGCGCCTCCTCCAACGAGACCTTCGTCGTCAGCGGCCAGCCCAGCGTGTCGCCGTTGGGCTTGAAGCCCCCGCCATCCACGTCGCACCAAATCGGATTGTGGTAGGCGATGGGTTTAATCTTCGCCTGCGCGCTCGTGCCGTAGCCGATTTTCAAATCCGAGTTCTCCCCCGCCGCCACCACGATGAGGTGCGCGTCCTCGGCGAGCGGCACTTCAATCACGCGGTCGAACTTCACCACGCCGTTCGCAAACCACTCCGGGTGCGAGGCGCGCGTGAAGTTCAGCTTCGGCTCCGCGCGGCCGTTCACGAGCACCTGCACGCGGTCGATGTCAATCCAGTCGGTGCATTGCACGCGGACTTTGAGCTTCACGCCGCCGGTCGCGCGCACGGTGCCGCCGGGCAGCGTGCCGTCGTCGGTCTGCACTTGGAGGAACGGCCCGGTGGTGAGGTAACTGCGGCCTTCCTTCGCGTGGCGGCTGTTCTCGCGCCAATCAATCTTCGCCGGCTCGTCGCTCGCGCTGGGCATATACATGCGCCAGCCGCCGGTGCCGTTGCCATAGACGGAGTGTGCGTCGCACACCGCCACGCCGACGTAGCGATGGCCTTTGTTGAGCAATTGCAGCCAGATGAACTCGCGCTGGTAACGCACGGTATCGCGACCGGTCTTTGTGTCGCGCGCCACGGTGAACGGCGCGCCGCTCAAGATGCTGCTCGCGCTGTAGTTCTCCACCTCCACGCCATCGATCATCAGCGGCAGGCCGATGAAGCCGCCGTCCGCGCGCCCGTCGCCGTCGCGGTCGGTGAAGTTTGCGACCATATCCGGGTGGTTGATTTGAATCCACCGCGCTGGCTCGGGCTTCTGGAAGTCGCGCAACGTCGCCGCCGTGATGCGCGGGTCGGTGCTCCACACGGGCGCGCCACCGTCCTGCGTGAGTGGCACTGGCTCGAAGGGAAATGAGTTGAAGTGTGCCGCGCTGCCGGTCAGCTCGACGCCGGAGACGGTCTGCAAGTGGTTCGTCAGCCCGAGCCGGACGATGTGCGGACGCCAGTCGTAGAAGCGATTGTGCTCCGTGGTCGGCACGAACTCGACGCCTTCGGCGGCGAGGTTGATGAGGCGGTCGTCGGTGCCGCACGTGTTGTCGCCGCTGGGCGTGGAGTGGTTGTGGTAGTCCGCGCTGACCCAGCCGCGCGTGTCCACGAGGCGCTTCAAGACACCCTTCACCGTCGCGGTCTGCCCGGCGGCGAGCTTCACGGTCTGGCGCAAGTGACCGAACTCAATCCCGCGCGTGACGATGACTTCGTAGTCGCCCGGCGGCAGCGGCTGACGGAACTGACCGTTGGCCGAGTGATATTGGTCCACACAACCGGCGGCGCGGTTCTGTGGACCGAGGCTGGGAACCTTCGTGCCGTTGACGCCGATGAACTGAGCTTTGCAGGGAAGCGGCTTACCGTCCTCACCGCGAATGTCGAAGGCGATGGCGGATTGCGCCTTGAGCACCGCGCTGAAGCTCGCGGTTTGGCCAGCGGCAAGGTTGACCTTCGCCGTCGCGCCGTCCCGCCCTAGGTCAGCGACTTCCAATTCGTGCGCGCCCGCTGGAAGCCACAAGCTGACTTCGCCCGCCGCGTTCGGGTAAGCCACCAGCCGGTTGGTGGAAGCGGCATTCGCAAGGGCCCCAACGGTCACGCGCGCGGTGGCGATACCTTTGCCCGCGCTGTCCTTCACGGTGCCGCTGACGACTCCGCCCGCCTCGCCGCGAAACGCCTTCACCACACCCACCGCCTGCAACGGCGACGTGCCGACCGCGACGAACCGCGCGAAGGAAATTTCCTGCCCCGGCTTAAGTTCGAGTTCGGTCGGCGGCGCTTTCATCCCATCCCGCTCCACCCACGCCCGCGCATAACCCGCCTTGTCCGCCGGGTCCACGGCGTCGGCCCACGCGATGTCGCCGGTCACGCCCATGCTGGTGAACGTCACCCAGCGGTCATCCACCGTGCCCTTGCGCACGTCTTTGCCCGCGTTGCGATAGGTTGTGACGACGAGGACGCCCTGCCACCCGTCGCGCAGGCGATATTCGTGGCGCTTGTAGAGGCCGCCGTTGTTGGGCGAGGTCACGACCGTCTCGATGACCGCTTCGCCGTCCTTGCCGTCCTTGGCCACGCGCACCCACGAGACCGGCCCCTGCTGGCCGCTGGGGGAGAAACACGTGAGCTGGTCGTTGTGCGCGCCGCGCAGCGTGAGGTCGTAGAGGCAGCCGGGGGAAATGCCGTTGGTGCCGTAGAACGTGCTCATGTTCGCGCGGCGCAGCGGGAGGTTCGCGGAGATGACGGCCTCGACCTTGTCGTTGCGCAGCACGAAGTCGCCGATGATGCCGTCGGCCTCCTTGCCGCGCGGAAGCTGGTCCTTGTTGTCCGGGCCAATCTCGAAGGCCTCCGGTGCGGCAAGCAGCGGGAGGGCGAACGCAGTGCAGGCAAGCAGGTGAAACAGACGACGGTGCGCGGGCTGGAACATGGGTCGCATGATGGGAGCCTTTGACTCGGGAGGCAACGCGCGCCTTCGATGCGTGGCAGGGACATGGCATCCCCTTCACGCCGCACGCTCCGGTATTTCCCGCAGCCACTTTAGGCTAGATTGGCCGTGCGCCCGCGCTTAACGTCGCCGCCAACACGCAACCCGAAGCACGCTATGGCTGAATTCTCCTTCAACTGCCCCTTCTGCAACTTGGAACTGAGCATCGACGAATCCGGCGTCGGACAGGAGATCGAGTGCCCCGGTTGCAAAGAGGTGCTGATCATCCCCGCCCCGGGCGGCGCGGCCCCAGCGGTCGAGGAGGAGCGCGTGGCCGTGATTCCGCAGGGAACCTTCCCCGAGGCCAAGATCATCAAGAATGCCTCCAAGTCGCTCGATGTCGCGGCCAAGACAGTCAAGAAGCTGCGGGTGAAGTCCTTCCGCCATCACGAGCATGTGAAGGAGGGCAAGGACAACTTCGATGAAGTGGTTTCCAACTTCATCAGCCAGCATCCCGAGGACGACATCATCAGCCTCACCGGCATCCAATACACCCACCACCTCAAGCAGAAGGATGCTGAGGGCAAGGAAGTCTCAACGCCGATCACCGAATACGGCGTGCTGGTCCACTACAAGGCGTGAGAAGCCATGTCGAAGCCTGTCCCCAAGCCCATCGCCCCGTCCGAGCTGCTCGAACTCGCCCGTGGCGTCATCAAGGCTGACCGTTTCCCGGTGCTGGCCACGGTGGAAGGCAGCCAGCCGCGCGTGCGCCCAGTCTCGCCGGTGCGGACGGACGGCTTCACGGTGTTCGTGGCCAATCTGCGCTGCTACCACAAGACCGCCGAGATCGCCGCAAATCCCCGGGTCGAACTCTGTTACATGGACGACGGGCACAACCAAGTGCGCCTGACCGGTGTCGCGGAAATTGTCACCGAACGCCCGCTGCTGGAGGAGATCTGGAACGCCAATCCGCTCATGCGCCAGTTCCTCGGTTCACTCGACAACCCGCAGCTCATCGTCTATCGCATCCGCCCCGTCCAAGTCCGCTACATGCAGGAGTGGGCGCTGGAGTATCACGAAGTTCTGCTGAGTTAGAGCCGGCCGCCTGCCTGTGCTAGAGGCGGTTCTAATGGTCGCCGGCGGCAAAAATCCGTCCGCCTTCAGCGTTCCGTTTCCCCCAACGCCAGCACGCGTGTGAATTGCTCCTTCGTCAGCGGCGACACCGAGAGGCGCGACTGCCGCACCAACGGGATGCCTGCCAGGGTCTTGTCCGTCTTGATGACATCGAGCGGAACGGGTTTTCCCAGCGGCTTCACGGGCGCGAGGTCCACGCAGGACCAGTCGCCCTCCTTCGCGGTCGCGTCGGGATACGCCTCCTTCGTCACTTTCGCGAGCCCGACAATCTCCTTGCCGGTGACGCTGTGGTAGAAGCAGACGAGGTCGCCGCGTTTCATGGCGCGGAGGTTGAGGCGGGCGGTGAAGTTGCGCACGCCCGTCCACGCCGTGCCCCCGTCCTTCACAAATTGCTCCCACGCGTAGGCCGCGGGTTCCGATTTCACGAGCCAGTAGTTCATGGCCGAAGAATGAGGCGAAGGCCGGACCAAGTCGAGGCGTGGCAAGGCGGGACAGCCTCGACGATGGCGGTTCAACTGGCTACTGTCAGAGCCACCATGAAAGCGCCGCGTTTCCTAGCTGTCCTGTTGTTGCTGCTCGCCGTTGCCCCCCATGCCTTTACTGCCACGCGCCCGCCCAATGTGATCGTCATCTTCTGCGATGACATGGGCTACGGGGACATCGGGCCGTTCGGTTGTAAGGCCTACACCACGCCGCACCTCGACCGCATGGCGAAGGAAGGGCGCAAGTTCACCAACTTCCACGTCTCGCAGGCGGTTTGCTCGGCCAGCCGCACCGCGCTGCTCACCGGCTGTTACAACAACCGCGTTGGCATCCATGGCGCGCTTGGACCCGGCTCGCGCATCGGCATCCACGCGAACGAAATGACGATGGCCGAGGTGTTCAAGCAGAAGGGTTATGCGACCGGTATGGCGGGCAAGTGGCATCGCGGCCATCACCCGCAGTTCCTCCCGGTGCGGCACGGCTTCGACGAATACTTCGGTCTGCCTTACTCCAACGACATGTGGCCGCACCACCCCGAAGCGAAGAAAGGCACCTACCCGCCGCTGCCGCTCATCGAGGGCGAGAAGGTGATTGATGCCGAAGTCACGCCTGACGAGCAGCCGAATCTCACGACCTGGTATGCCGAGCGCGCGGTGAAGTTCATCGAGCGCAACAAGGACCGGCCGTTCTTCTTCTACCTCGCGCACAGCATGCCACACGTCCCGCTCTTCGTGAGCGACAAGTTCAAGGGCAAGTCTGGCGCGGGGCTTTACGGCGATGTGATTCAGGAAATCGACTGGTCGGTCGGCCAGGTGCTCGACGCGCTCAAGAAGAACCAGCTTGATGACAACACGCTGGTCGTCTTCACCAGCGACAACGGCCCGTGGCTGAGTTACGGCAACCACGCCGGCAGCGCGGGGCCGTTGCGCGAAGGCAAAGGCACGGCGTGGGAAGGCGGCACACGCGTTCCGTGCCTCATGCGCTGGCCGGGCAAGCTCCCCGCCGGCACGAGCAGCGCCGAGATGTTGATGACCATTGATTTGCTCCCAACCTTCGCCCAGCTCATCGGCGCGAAGCTGCCCGAGCACAAGATCGACGGGCTCGACGTGTGGCCGCTCATCGTCGGCACGCCCGGCGCGAAGAACCCGCACGAGGCCTACTGGAGTTATTACGCGCAGAACGAGCTGCAGGCTGTCTTCACACCGGATGGCCGCTGGAAGCTGCAACTGCCACATGGCTTCCGCACGCTCGCCGGTCGCCCCGGCGGCAAGGACGGCATCCCGTCGAAGTATGAAAACGCCAAGCTTGAAGAGCCGCAGCTCTATGACCTCACCAACGACATTGGCGAAAAGGTGAACGTCGCCTCATCGAACCCAGCGATCGTCGAGCGACTCCTGGCTGAGGCCCAGAAGGCCCGCGCCGACCTCGGCGACTCGCTCACCCAGCGAAAGGGCAGCGGCACACGCGAGCCGGGGCGGCTGGCTGAGGGCAAGTGAGCGGAGCCAAAGCCGCACCTCCGCGATCCGCCACCGACACGCAGACATTTTTCACTTCAGCAGCCACTGCACCGCGTCGATGACCACGTAGCCGTCCGCGTCGGCGTTGGTGATGGTCACGACGGCAGGTTGCTCGGCGGTGAAGTCGAAGCGGCCGAGCCGGTGGAAGTGCTCCTCGATCGCCGGGGTTTTCCGCTGGTCCACGAAGAGGGTCTCCTTGCCGCCGGCGTGGGTGATTTCCACGGCAACCTTGGAGGCGCGGTTGGCGTTGGGCGGGTAGGCGAGGAAAACCTCGTAGTGGCCGGCCTTGGGCAGCTTCGTCTCGAAGCGCGCGGTGAACTTGCCGTCTTTCGCCGCGCCGTCGTGCTTGTAACCGTTGCCGATGAAGCCCGCGTTCGCGCTGCTGGTTTTCCAGTCGCCGGTGAGCTTCGCATCCTCGTCGTCCACCACCACGCCGGGGAGCTGCTTCGGGTTCACGAAGCCTTTCGCCGACTTTGCTTTGCCGCCGGGCGCGGCGCTCGCGTATTCGAGCACCTGCCCGTCCTTGAGCAACCGCTCGCGCAGCTTCGCATACGGCACGTCCTGCACGGCGAGGTTGCCGTCCATCGCCAGCACCGCCGCCGTCGCCGCGCTCTGGCCGAGAATCATGAACACCGGTTCCATGCGGATGCTGCCAAACGCGATGTGCGAGCTGCTGACGCAGATGCCCACGAAGAGGTTGTCCACCTGGCCCTTCTTCGGCACGAGCGCGCCGTAGGCGATGGCGTAGGGCGTGATGCCCACGCCGATGTCGCCCTCGTTCTGCACGTAGCCCTCGGGCGTGATGTAGCGCTGCACGTTGTGCGAATCGATCGTGTAGCTGCCCATGCCCACGGAGTCGGGCGTGGGCTTTTTCTTGGTCAGCTCGTTCTCGGTCATCACGAAGTGCCCGACCATCCGCCGCGCCTCGCGGACGTAGATTTGGTGCGGCCAGTTGCCGTTGTCCTTGAACTCGTCCTTGGGCAAGCCCCACTTCCGCATCCGCTCCTGCACTTCCTTGGGCACGCGCGGGTCGTTCGCGATGAAGTAGAGCCAGCCCTGCTGATAGGTGCGGTGCTCGGCAAGAATCTCGCGGCGGCGCTCGTAGCTGGCCTCGGGGTAATCGTAGTTCATCCCGATGTTGTCGGTGCTGAACGGGCCGTGGTTGTTCGAGTCGGTCTTGTGGTTCGGGATGGGGTCGAACTTGTCAAAGGTCTCCTTCCAGCCGGCCTCGTAGATGCGCACGAGCAACTCGTATTGCTTCGGGTCGTAGCCGGCGGGCTTGGGGAACGGGATGCGGTTCTCCGCATGGTCGGTCACGCAGTAGCGATAGCAGTAGGCCTGCACGCGTTTGTCGCCGGAGCCGTATTCGCCGGGCGGCGCAGTGCTGATGCGCGGGAGCACGCCGGACTTCGGGTCGCCGGGGATGACGTAGGGGCTGATTTTGGTTTTAAGCGCGCCAAAGTGATGGCGGTGATGCAGCACGCCGACCTGCACGCCGTTCCACTGCTCGCCGTAAACCGAGTTGGCCTCGCGCCCGACGTGATAGTCCACGCCCGCCGCCGCCAGCAAATCGCCCTCGTAGGTCGCGTCCATGAACATCTTCCCGGTGTAGGTCTTGCCCGAGAGCATCGTGATACTCGTGATGCGCGCGCCGGTCTTCTTCACGCCCTGGGCGCGGTCGAGCCACTCGTCGCGGTGAACGGGAATCTGAAACTCCTTCACGTAATCCTCGAAGACCCGCTCGGCGACGCTCGGCTCGAAAATCCACATGGTGCGGTTCTCGCCGTCCATTGCGGGCGTGCCCTGGCCCTTGTTGCCGTATTCCGACTGCTTCTGCCAACGCCACGTCTCCGGCTTCTGATACTCCTTCCAAACGCGGTGATAGAAGTCCCGCGACAGCCCGCCGATGACCGCCTTGTTGCCCGTGTCCGTAAAGCCCAACCCGCCCGCCGACAAGCCGCCGAGATGCTTGTCGGGCCCGACGACGATGACGGACTTGCCCAGCTTCTTCGCCTGCACCGCCGCGATGACCCCGGCCGATGTCGGCCCGTAGATAATGAGGTCAGCGGTAAACGTTTCGGCCGCGCGCAGCGAGACGGCGGCGGCAAGCAGCATGGCAGCAGCGAGACGGGCAAAGTTCATGCGGCTGGTTTAGCCGTGGGGCGTAACGGCGTCGAGACGGCAGTGTTCAGCAATCAGTTTTCAGTGCGAGCCAACGGACTCTGCTCGCCGTTCCGCCGACTGAATACTGATTACTGAACACTGAAAACTTGCCGCCGCCCCGGCCACCGCTTACAACGCCGCCATGCCTCGCAAACTCAGCTCCCTCGCTCCCGCCTGGTGGGATTACACCACCCTCGACACCAGCATCATCGAAGCCGCCGCCAAGCTCACGCCGGAGAAACTCCTCAAGCTCTCCCGCCCTGGCTTCAAGGTCGTCTTCTACGACACCCTCGAAGACTTTTACTGCGCCGAGGCCCTCGAATACATCCACGCCTGGAAGCAGGCCACGCCCGACAACCCCGCCGGCATCTGCGGCCCCATCGGCCCCACGGAGCAGCTCCCGCTCGTCGCGCGCATGGTCAACGAGATGGGCCTCAAGCTCCACGACGCCCACTTCTGGGGCATGGACGAGTGGGTCATTGACGGCAAGGAAGCCGCCGTCACGCATCCGCTCTCCTTCGAGAAGTGCGACCGGGAAATGTGTTTCAACCGCATTGACCGCAAGCTCGCCATGCCCGATGCCAACCTGCACTTCCCCAAGGCCGACACCCGCGCCTACCGCGCCACTTGGAACGCGGGCGTGCGTTGCGTGGTCATGCAAGGCGGCCAGGGCGACATCAAACACTGGGCGTTCAACGACCCGCTCCCCCGCAAGGGCAAATACACGGCCGCTCCCCCGTCCCCGGCGGAGTA
>CAIPBN010000303.1 GCA_903863315.1 uncultured Verrucomicrobiota bacterium
GAGGTTGAGGTATTCGAGGTTCGCTAGGCCCTTGAGGCCGGCCAGACCAGCGTCACCCACCGTGGCGTTGGCGAGGTTGAGGCGGCGGAGGTTGGTGAGTTTGCCCACCTTGGCGAGATCCGCGTCGCTGACTTCAACTCCGGCGGCGTTCAGCTCGATGAGGTTGCTCACGTCCTTGATCTGGTCCCATGTCTTCGCATCGAACTTCTTGCCGACGACGCGGAGGTTGATGTAGCGCCAGTTGCTGCCCTGCGCGATTTCGCGCGCGGTGATGCCGGCCTTGGCGAGCTCGGCGACGGCCTTGGTCTCGGCGGCGGTGGCCTTGGGGCCGGGGCCGAGGTCGTTTTCCTTCTTGGCCGTTGCGCCACCAGCGGGCGAGAGCTTCAAGCCGGACGGCCAGTCCGCACCGGCGTCGATCCACGCCTTGATGAGGTCGGTGGTGGCCTTGGAGAGCGGTTCGCCCTTGGGCGGCATGATGTCGTCGTGGCCCTTGGGCAGGGTGACGACCTTGTAAATGCGGCTGTCAGCGGACTTGCCGGGGACGATGCCCGCGAGGCCGCTGTCGCCACCCTTGAAGGCGGCTTCCTTGGAATCGAGGCGCAGTTTACCCTTTTGCTTCTCGGGCCCGTGGCACTCCACGCAGTTTTTGGCGAGAATTGGGCCGATATCCTTGGCGAAATCAGGTTTGGCGGCCGCGAAGGAAGTTGCGGCGCTCAACGTGACAAGAGCGAACAGTGGCGTGGTGAGTTTCATGTGTGAATGAGTTTCAGCGGACCATCGGACGAAAAGCAAGGCTGGGGGATTCTAAACGTGAAAATGACCGGTGGCGGTCCGCCATCCTCGCGCCGGCATCAGTAATCAGCGACGGAGCCATCCTTCAACGTGGCCCCCGGCCACTTGTAGGTCTGCGGTTTCTTCGCCGCCTCGGCAATGATCTGCTCGTCCATCTCGACACCGAGGCCGATGCCGGTGGGGAGCGCGACGTAGCCTTCCTTGTCCACCTGCCACTCCATTGTGGCGATGCCCTTGGGGTTGAAGCCAAAGTTGGTGGGGTAGAACTCGTGGATGAGGAAGAGCGGCGTGGCCGCGATGGCATGGATGCTGGCCGAGATGCCCAGGTTGCTGGCGGTGCAATGCGGTGCCAGCGGGACGAAGAAGGTTTCCGCCAGCGCGGCAATCTTCCGCATCTGGCTGATGCCGCCGGTGTGGCAGCAGTCGGGCTGAAGCACGTCAATGCAGCGCTCCTGCAAGTAGGGAATCATGCCCCAGATCGTGCGGTCACGTTCTCCGGTGGCGAGCGGGACGTTGATGGCTGCCTTGAGACGCTTGAAGACCTCGATGTTGCCGGGCACGGCGGGTTCCTCGATGAAGAGCACGTCGTAGGGCTGAATCGCGGCGGCAAACTGGATGAGCGTGGCGGGTGGCACGGCGCAATGCGCATCGAACATCACCGCGCCATCGGGACCGACCTTTTCGCGCGCGGCGGCCACGGCCCGCACCATGCGCTGAATGTCCGCCGGCGTGCCGGAGTGCTCGTAAATGCCGTGGGGCGGAACCTTCTGCGCCTTGGGCGTGTGATAGACGCGGATGCGATCGCGCACCGGACCGCCCAGCAGGCGATAGACCGGCACGCCCCACAGTTTGCCCGCCAGATCCCAGAGGGCGATGTCGATGCCCGCGATGACATGCACCATGAACGGTCCGCCGCGAATGTCGCGGTGGGCGCGATAGAGCTTCTGCCAGATGTGCTCGATGCGCGTGGGATTCTCGCCGGTGAACAGCTCTGCCAGCGAGGCCAGCAACGTGATGGCCACACGGATGTCCGTGCCCTTGATCTCGCCCCAACCACTGACGCCGTGATTGGTGTCGATGCGGACGTAGAGCACGGGATTAACCCACCAAGCCTTGTAGCCGGTGATGCGGATGGAGGAGCTGCGATCCGCGACCGTGTTGCCGGGGATACGCTCGGCGCTGATGGCGTCCTCCACCATGGCAAATCCGGCGGCGCTGGCGCCACCCAAGGCGAGAAAGTTCCGCCGGGAGGCGGGCAAGTGGTTCATGGCGGCAAGTCTTTGATGACCCGCGCCGTGAAATCAAGCGCACGTTTCCACACACGCGAGCTGGCAGGCGTCGGAAAATAATCATTGCACCCACCCGGTGTGAGGCGGTATCAGATCGCCCCGTCGTAACCAACCAGCGCCAAACTTCGGCATTCATGTCGGGCGCGGTTTTCCTGAGAACAAGTCTGAAAGGTCGTTCCGGTCCACCGGGAGCCAAGGTTTAGGCACACACATTGTCGTCCGCTTCAGAGTTTGGATTGTAGCCCGGATTTAATATGAGCAGACCAGAGCATCAGCAGCAGCCACAGCAACCACAGCAGCAGCAGCACAAAACCCCGGAGATCGGCTCCGGCTACCTGGAAATCGCCGAAAAGGGGTTTGGCTTCCTGCGGTCCGCTGAGAACAAGTTCCAGCCCAAGCCCACGGACGTCTTCGTCACGCCCGACTCGATCAAGAAGAATTTCCTTCGCGAAGGCTGCCTGGTTGAAGGCCGCCTCCAGCCTCCGCACCGCGGCAGCAGCCCGCAGTTGCGCGATGTCATCAAGGTCAACGGCCTGCTCTTCAACGACTACACCAAGCAGTCCCGCTTCGAGAACCTCACGTCCATCGATCCCATCGACAAGTTCCGCCTCGAAACCACCTCGGACATTCTCGAGACCCGCGTCATCGACCTCGTCACCCCGATTGGCCGGGGCACCCGCGGCATCATCGTCGCCCCGCCCCGGACCGGCAAAACCACGGTGATGAAGCAGATCGCCAACGCCATCACCACCAACCACCCCGAGGTGTTCGTGATGGTCCTGCTCATTGACGAGCGCCCCGAAGAGGTCACCGACTTCCAGCGCAGCGTCTCCGCCGAGGTCGTCGCCAGCTCCAATGACATGGATCTGGAAACCCATGTGCGCCTCAGCCGCTTCATGGTCGAGCGCTGCCGTCGCATGGTGGAAGGTGGCAAGGATGTCGTCATCCTCCTCGATTCGCTCACCCGCGTGGCTCGCGCCTACAACTCCGTCCACGGTGGCTCCGGCCGCACGATGACGGGCGGCGTGGATGCCCGCGCGCTGGAAATCCCCCGCAAGATGTTTGCCTCCGCCCGCAAGATCGAGGACGGCGGCTCCCTCACCATCCTGGCCACCGCGCTCGTGGATACCGGCAGCCGCATGGATGAGCTCATCTTCCAGGAGTTCAAGGGCACCGGCAACATGGAGCTGGTCCTTGACCGCAAGCTCTCCGACCGCCGGCTCTACCCGGCGATCGACATCCCGAAGTCCGGCACGCGCAAGGAGGAGAAGCTCTTCCCGGTGAAGCACCTCGACGCCATCCGCAAGCTGCGCCGCATGATGGTGGACCTGAACCCAATCGAGGCCATGGAGACGCTCTTGAACGCCCTCAAGAAGTTCAAGACCAACGAGGAGCTGCTCTCGCAGATGAAGTAGGGTCTCGTCCCGTATTTAATGGCAAAAGGCCGGCACTTGTGCCGGCCTTTTGCTTTTCCACGCCCAAATACTCCGCCTGCGAACCGCCTACAGGCGAAACAGCTTCTTCGAATTCTCGAAGAGGATCTTGCGCTCGACCACCTTGTTCGCCGCGTATTTGCGAATGGCGGCGATGGTGCCGGCCCCCTGACATCCTGGACCACGGCCCAGCGTGTCCGCGCAGTCACTGCCGTAGAGAATCTTGTCCTGATGCTTTTCCAAGAACCAGCGGGTGTGCTCCTCGTCGCGCAATAGTGAGTTCAAGCCGGAGCCAGCAGACATGTCGGCAAAACAATTCGCGTGGTCGGCAAGATACTGGCTGGTCAGACCGCCTTTGGCCACCGGGCCGGTGGGATAAAGGGATTTTCCATCGTAGTTCGCATCGATGTTCGCCCAGGTGGACTGCGCGTGCATGATGAAGATCGTCTTGGGAAACTTCCGGAACATCGTCGGCAGCCGCTTGAAGCCTGAGTTGTAGGTGCTCTCCTGCAAGTGCAGCAGGATCGGCACGTCATACTCGGCGGCCAGCGTATAGAGCCGCTCGCTCTCCGGGGAGTCGCACTGCACCCCAAACTTCTGCTCGGCGATGATCTTCGCACCCAGCTTGAGATACTTCTCAATCTCCACCGCCGCCTCGGGCAGATCGGTGACCTCGTTCGCGCCAAACAAAAACTCGCCGGGATGCGCCTTGGCGTAGGCCAGCACCGCTTCATTGCCCGTGCAGTTGGCGGCCAGGCCATTGGAACGCCCGCCGTGGGTGGCGGGCCGCACGGTGGGCCGGCCGGCCGGCAGGAGAATCGAAGTGGTCACCCCCATCGCCCGCTGATGCGCGAGCATCTGCTGGTCACTGCGCCCGTGATAGTGCGTGTGCTGGTGGATGTCGATGATGGGGTCCGGCGGGGGATTGGGCTGGGACGGAGCCGCCGCGTGGCTGGCGAGAGCCGCCCCGCCGAGTGCCGCGCTGACGGTGAGAAAGGCCCGCCGCGAACAAGCGCCGTCGGAGTGGGGGAGAAACTGATGAGTCGTCATGTGATTGCTGGTGAGACTGGCGGAGGTGAGGTGCCTGTTCGAAGACGAAATTATGGGCAGATCACAGCTTCCGCACATGGAGATTCCCGAAGTCCATGCCCGCCCCGGTGTCCTTGAGCCCGAGCGCACCTTGGCCGGCAGGCACGGGCACGCGGGCAGTTTCCTTGTCGTTGAGAAACACGACGGCTTCGGTGCCTTTCAATTGCACGCGGACGCGACCGCCCTTGCCGGCCTCGATACCGGTTTTCACTTCCGTGCCTTTGCCGTCGCGCCCGCGCACTAGCAGGGCAGGGGAATTGTCACCCGTTGCGCTCTTGCCGGCGCGGATGTCCATGACGAACTCCACGTCGCCGAACTGCGCCTCGGTCCACAGCGTTTGCTTATCCGCCGTTGCGCCCTCCTTGAGCGCCAACAGCCAGCCGTTCGCCTGCCAGCGCGACTTGGCGTCGCCAGCGCTCTTCCAACCGCGCAGGTCCGTGCCGGTGTAGAGCGGAGCCCAGCCGGGGTCGATAGGGGCGATGTGGGTGGCGGGCGGGTTGCTCGTGGGCAGTTCCTTGATGCGGATGTTCCGGAACTCCACGGGTGCACCTTCGCTTTCGAGGGCGAGGTAGCCCTTGCGGTAGTTGCAGTCCTCGCCGCCGGAGACTTCCTTGCCGTTGACATGCAGGCGGATGACGCCGTTGGTCGCCACGATGCGGTAGTGGTTCCACTCGGGTGACGGCTTGCTGCGTTCCTCGGTCGGGAAACTACGCGAGCCTTTGTGCGGGCCGATGGGCTTCATCGTCGCGCCGTGGATGGGAAAGACATCGCCGTGGGTGGTGAACCAGTCGGACTTCTTGCCGTTCTGCTTCTCGTAGTTCGTGGCATAGCCGTGGTCGAGCACCTGCACCTCGATGCCGCGCAGGAACGGCACGCCCGGCGCGCTGATGGGCGAACCCCACATGAAGACACCCGAGTTGCCGCCGCTGCTGAGGTGCCGCCACTCGACCTCCATGATGAAGTTCTCGTAGTGCCGCAACGTGCGTAGCGCACCGACGGGCTTGCCGGTGCAATGGATGTTGCCGTCCTTCACGGTCCAGGTCTCGGGCGCGCAGTTGATGTTCGTCCAGCCGGTGAGGTCACGGCCATTGAACATGGAGACGAAGCCGTCTGAGTCGGCGGCAAAGAGCGGAAGGGCAAGCGCGGTGAGCGCGAGGGAGAATAGGTGTTTCATGCGTTGAGCATAGCAAGCGTGACGACGCTGTCCAAGGTTCGCGTTGGGCATCAACGTTCCGGCGATGCGGGAGGTGGCGGGGCAGCGGCGGGCGGTTTTGGCGGGCTTGGCTTGTGCAGCGCTCGGCCCAACGCGCTACCGGCGAGGCCGACGACCGCGCCGCCGACGAAGCCAATGCCGCCATAAACCAAAGTCAGCAGTCCGGCCATGTCCCCTTTGCCGCAGGCGAACACGGTTCCAGCACAGAGGCCGGTGCCCAAGGCTCCAACCAATGCCCCGAGCCAGAGCCGCTGGATTTTCCAAATGACCAGGGCGTGAACGAAAATCATCGCAATGCCTCCCGCCACGAAGACTCCGACCGGCGGCCCGTAGTAATTGAAGCTGGCGAGCATGGATTTGGCTCAAGCCACGATGTCCCGCAGCACATGCTGCGCGCGCCCGTCAGGCGGAAGTCACGGCCGATCCTTTGGGAGTTTTCCTGGGGACAGCCGACGCTCCAACTTGAGAAAGGCGTTTTCCAACTGAAGGCAGTGTTTCTCGCGTTCCAAACGCTCACGGTCGCCAATGTGCCTGACTTCGGCTGACAGGGACTCCACCAATCCGGCCAGCTCATGCATCTCTCGACGCATTTCAGCGATGGCTGCCTTGTTTTCGCGCGTGTCCTTCGCCACGGACACAAGGCCGGCCAGCAGTTCAGCGAGTTGCTTCCACATGGCGCAGGTTCTCTCGAATGCGGTCAAACTTCTTGCGGGTCGCACTGCGAAGTTGCCGGATTTCGGCATCGGCAGACCGGTTGGCTTTGCGGATAAGTGTGAGTTCGTCGAGGTAGCCGCGAAGCTGCGCGGCGAACTGAGCCTCCGCGCGCAACTCGCCTTCGGGAAGGGTGGTGGCGACTTTCATAAGCGGAGGCTAACGGCGCAGTTAAGTAGGCGCAAGTTGGGTTTCACACCACAATATCCCGCAGCACATGCCCATGCACATCCGTCAGCCGCTGGCGTTCACCGCACGTATCCGCCCATCGGGGTCGGGTAGAGAAGCCGGTGCCCGGGGACGCTGCACTTGGGCACGTCACCGTGATTTGTCCCAGAAGAGTAGGTGCCGCCGAGCGGGCAGACCGGGAGCATTGAGCCTTTCATGTAGGCGAGGATTGTCGTGTCAGAGAGCGAGTAAGTGTCAGTCAACGCCTTCTTGTTTTCCAAGGCCCACGCTTGAGCGGTCAGGTCGATTTGCTGGAGGTTGGCGAAGCACTGCATATGGGCGCGATTTTGCTTCGTCTCCTCCTGAACTTGGCGAGCACGAAAGATGAAGGCGGGAATTCCAATCAGTATACAGACCCAAACAATCGAGGGTTTCGCGAACTCGAACGGGTCTTTGCGCATTGGATTCAACTCACTAGCAGTCTACGCCACAATGTCCCGCATCACCCGCCCATGCACATCCGTCAGCCGAAAGTCCCGGCCGGCGTAGCGATAGGTCAGGCGCTCGTGGTCGAAGCCGAGGCGGTCGAGCAGCGTCGCGTGCAGGTCGTGGACGGACGTGCGGTCTTGCACGGCCTTGAAGCCAAACTCGTCCGTCGCGCCGTGGACGGTGCCGCCCTTGATGCCGCCGCCGGCCATCCACACGCTGAAGCCGTAGTGGTTGTGGTCGCGGCCCAGCTTGGATTTGCCGGCGTCGGTCAGCTCCACCGTGGGGGTGCGACCGAACTCGCCGCCCCAGAGGATGAGCGTGTCCTCGAACATCCCGCGCTGCTTGAGGTCCGCGATGAGCGCGGCGATGGGCTGGTCAATCTGCGCGGCGAGCTTGCGGACGTTGCCCTCGATGTTGTCGTGGTTGTCCCACGGCTGGCCCGCGCCGTGCCAGAGCTGGACGAAGCGCACGCCGCGCTCCAGCAACCGCCGCGCGATGAGCGTCTGCCGCCCGTGGACGTGCTCGCCGTAAAGCGACCGGAGATGCTCCGGTTCCTTGCTCAGGTCGAACGCGTCGCTCGCCTCCATCTGCATGCGGAAGGCGAGTTCAAAGGACTGGATGCGCGCGTCGAGCCGCGAGTCGGTCGCGCGCGCGGCCTGATGCTCGGCGTTTAACTGGCGGAGCAAACCCAGTTGCCGCTGCTGCATCTCGGCGGTCGCGTGCGGGCTGCGGATGTTCTCGATGAGCTTGTCTATCTGGGTGTGCTGCGGGTCAATGAACGTCCCCTGATACACGCCGGGCAGGAAGCCGTTCTGCCAGTTCTGCGTGTCCTTGATGGGATAGCCGCCGGGACTCATCGCGATGAAGCCGGGCAGGTTTTGGTTCTCCGAGCCGAGGCCGTAGAGCAGCCACGAACCAAAGCTGGGCCGCGCCTGCACGGAGTCGCCGCAGTTCATCAGCATGAGCGACGGCTCATGGTTCGGCACCTGCGCATACATCGAGCGCACCACGGCGATGTCGTCGGCGAACTGCGCGGTGCGGGAGAAGACCTCGCTGATTTCGAGGCCGCTCTGGCCGTAGGGCTGGAACTTGAAGGGCGAGGGAAACGCCGCGCCGGTCTTGCGCTCGGTGCGGAGATTCTCGTTCGGCAACTGCTGGCCGGCGTATTTGGCGAGCGCGGGCTTGGGGTCGAACGTGTCCACATGCGACGGCCCGCCGTTGAGGAAGAAGTGGATGACGCGC
>CAIPBN010000304.1 GCA_903863315.1 uncultured Verrucomicrobiota bacterium
CCAACTGGCTCGGCGCGCCCGCCATGAACATGTGAATGACGCGCTTGGCCTTCGGCGCAAAGTGCGGCGGCTTGATGGGGAAGGGATTCGCCGGCGCGGCGGTGGCGCGGCGGGCGAGTGCATCCGTGAGCAAACTCGAAAGCGCGACCTTGCCGAGGCCGACGCCGCAGCGTTCGAGGAACCAGCGGCGGCTGTTGGCTGTGGCGCACGACTTTGTCATACGGTGACGGCCAACTTCTGCGAAGTAGTGTTCGGCGACTTTTTCCGTCGCAATGCCTTTGCCGCCACGTTTTGCATTCGCAGTAACTTTTGTCGTGTTTCCTGAAACTTGTCGGCGACGTCGACAAGGGCGCCAAAGGCGACTGCCTCGTCCGTGCAACGTCTCATGATTTGGGCATACGCTTTGGCCTGTGTTGACGTAGGTTCCGTGACTTTCCGCCCTGCCAGTCTGGCTGCCAGATAAAAGGCCTCCTCGTGCGTCGCGAATTCCAAGACTAGCGGGTCGCCAGTCTCTAACAGTGCCAAACGGAATTGTTGGATGCGGTCCGTGGCCGTCTCGCGCGAAAGGCTATGGAAGGCCACCATGGTTTCTTGGACGATGTGCCAATAGGCACTTTGCTCGGTGTTCATAAACTTAGGATTTGGCTGCGGCTGAGAATTTGAATCGCGCGGGCGGTATGAAAACTAATTTGGTCGTAGCCTAGGTAGGCCTCGCGCTGAAGGTAGGTTCCCTTCATCACTGGGCCGAAGACCACATCGTAGTGCCCTTCAGCCTGACGCCGACCGTGATGAGGATTCCCCGAGCGACAATGTGCGATGAACTGCCAATAGTCCTCAGCATCAGGGACCGACCTGACAAATACCAACGATTGCAAGTGGGCGAGAGCGTCCCGCTCAACAGTGAAGCAAACCACCGCCGGACGGGTGGCGGGAGCCCCAGCCAAGGCCTTGATTCGCGCCCAGCGCTCGGCCTGTGGCCTTGATGTGCAGGTGTAGAAGCCACGCCCAAAGTCCGTCCGTCGAGTGCTTTCAGCGAGCAGGACGCCCGTTGTCATGATGCCGCGGGCTCCGCCCTCAGTGGTGCCGTGATAGAGCACCAAGTCTTGATTGGTCCACGGTGTGAATGCCGTTGGCATGGTCGTAAACTATCCCTTCGCAATGATCTCGTCGAGGTTCAGGAGCGCGCGGGCGAGGGCGGTCCAGGCGGCGCGGTCGGTGGCGTCGCCATCGCCCTTGCCGGCGAAGTCGGCGGCCTTGAGTTCGCCGCTGGCGAAGCGGGCGCGCTGGGTCTCGAAGAACTTCACGAGCTGCGCGCGCTCCTCGGCGGACGGCGGGCGCGTGACGCAGCGGCGGAAGAGGGTTTCCACACGTCTCTCGACGCTGCCGGGTTGCGCGGCGAGCTGGCGGCCGAGCGCTTGCGCGGCTTCGAGAACGACCGTGTCGTTGAGCAGCGTGAGGGCTTGGAGGGGCGTGTTCGAGACATCGCGGCGGGCGACACAGGCTTCGCCGCTGGGGCCGTCGAAGGTGTTGAACATAGCGTAGGGCAGGGAGCGCTTGGCGAAGGTGTAGAG
>CAIPBN010000305.1 GCA_903863315.1 uncultured Verrucomicrobiota bacterium
ATCGCGGCACACAAGCCCAACGCCACGAGCCGGGTGACCCCGGGCAGGATGTAGTTGCTGCGCGGCGCGGTGCGGAGCACGCCATCCATGACCACGGCGAAATTCGAGAGCGAACCTTCCAGCGCGAAGCCATCGCGCACCAGCACCGCCTCGTGCGCTCCGGCTTCCTGCGCGAGCTGGTTGGCGAGCACGTTGGGGAGCAGGGAGATGGACTTGATGTCGCAGCGCGCCCACCGCTGGTCGGGGACGGTGATGACTTTCACCCCGGCTGCCCACTTCTCGACCGGATTCGCAAAGGGCGCGGCGAAGCCATAAACCGTGGGGGTGACCTCAGTGGGGAAGGCGTGCTTGCGCGGGGCGGCACCGCGGCTGATTTGCAGGTAAACCGTGGCCTCCGCATCGGCCAGTTGGTTGTGCTGCAACAGTCCGGTGCAGAGGGCGGAGTAATCCAAGCCGGCCGGTCGCGCGATCCGCAAGGCCTGCAAGCTGGCATCGAATCGTTCCCAATGCTCGCGGGCGCGGAAGAGGTGTCCCTGGTAAGCGCGCACGACTTCATAAGCGCCGTCCGCAAAGAGGAAGCCCCGGTCGTCAGGTGAGATGCGGGCCTGTTCCTTGGGGAGAAACTGGCCGTTGAGATGGACAATCATTGGCTGGAAGTGGCGGGCGCGCTTTTCGGGCTTGGCTCGGCCAGCGGAAATGGAACACCAAAGTTAGCGGCGTGGCGCAAACTGGGAAGTCACCTTAAGCACAAAGATATCGGTGTCTCCCTGACTTTTGAGCACGGTGTCTCCAAACGTGATATTGCCGCGAAAATAGCCGATGACGTAGCTGTTGCCACCGCGGTCCACGGCGATGCCATGGCCAGCGAGGGGTTCGGAATACGCCGCCCCCACTTGCCGGGCCCAGATCACCCGGCCTTCCCGATCCAGCTCCGCGATGAAAACGTCCGCGATCCCCATGCTGAACAGGGTGTTGTTACCAAACAGGCATTTGCCGGCGAAAGTGCCCGTGACGTGCGTGTGACCACTGCCGTCCACGGCCAGACCGTAGCCCGCCTCGGGCGCGCCAATCTTGTTGCCACCGAAGGTCCGCACCCATGTCAGGATGCCCCGCTGGTCATACTTGGAAACAAACACATCCGATCCGCCCTCGCTCTTGAGGCCCTTGCCGCTGAAGCTGCCGATGTGCGTGCCCTTGCGGGAGCGAAACGCCGCATGCAGGCGCATTTCCGACGCGTAAGATTCCGTGCCGTTGAAGCCGCCGGCCACAAGCACGTTCCCATGCGGGTCCAGCCCGACGCTGTAGGCGATGTCGGTGTTGGGGCCGCCGGAGCGCTGCGCCCAGACGGTGCGTCCGGTGCTGTCAAATTTGGCCACAAAACTGTCCATCAGCCCGGCGCTGCTCAGGGTCGTGTTGCGGGAGAAGCGGACGTCGTCCTCGAACGCGCCAACCACATAGGAATTCCCCTGGGCGTCCACCGCGATGGCGCTGGCCACATCGTCGCCCTGCCCGCCGATCTGCCGCACCCAGTCGAGTTCGCCGTTAGCATCGTAGCGGGCGATGAAGATGTCATTAAAGCCGGCATTCTTCAGGGTCAGATCCTCGAAGGTGGTGTCGCCCATGAAATACCCGGCCATGTAAACATAGCCATCGGGGCCAATGGCCACGCCATTGCCGCTACCACTGCCGCCGCCACCGGCCTGCCGCACCCAGAGCACCTTGCCGTTGGGATCAAACTTGGCCAGGAAGATCTCGGAGTCCGAATTGCGCTTCACGATCTCGCCACCGAAGTCCACGGTGGGTGACTGAAACGTGCCGGTCACATAGCAGTTGCCCTCCGCATCGTTGACCACCGCCCGCGCAAATTCATCCGCTGAACCGCCGACTTGTCGGACCCAGACCAGCTTGCCCACCCGATCGTGCTTGGCCACAAAGATGTCCGCCTCGCCCTTCCCGGCCAGCGCATATTCATCGAACCGCGCCTGACCACGGAAATAGCCGCAAGTGTAGGTGTTGCCCTCCTTGTCCACCGAGATGGCCGTGCCAAAATCCTGCCCCATGCCGCCTGCACGGGAAGCCCAGCGAATCGCGGGCATCTCGGCTAGGGCTGAACTCACCCCCAGCAAGCAGAAGGCGAGCATCAAAGCGTAGGGCCAGCCGGACCGGAGGGAAAATGTGTCGAGTCGGCGGGCGCGGGGCGGGCCCGGAATCACGAGTTCTGGGGCAATAGAGGGGTTGGATTGCACGCGATGCTGGATGCTGATCACTCAAAAAAGCCGACGCTCACCCGGCTGAATGCCCGCTTTTCTACGGGAATGAGCGCTGTTATCAAGTATAAACTCCCCCCATCCTTGCCTGTCGCCCTACACCGGGAAGGACGGCCCCTTGGGAAGGCGCGGCGTGGCGGCAGGCCGAGGGGCGGGGGCCCCGGTGAACGCCGTGTTGAGTTCCTTGAACACCTCCGGCGGCATCCGGCGGGGCTTTTCATCCGGCCCGGCACAAATATGCCGGGTTCGCCCGGTCAGGATGATCGTGTTGCGAGTATTGGAAACCCCATAGGCAAAGCTGATGTGCAACCGGTCCAGCTCAGTCACCACCACTTCCACGATCAGCTCATCGTCATAGCGTGCCGCCGCCTCATAGTGCAAATGCGCCTCGATGACCGGGAAAATCAATTCGGAGGTCTGCAACGCCGCCAGCGGGGTGCCCACCGCCCGGAAGAACTCGCCCCGGGCGCGCTCCAGGATTTCCAGGTAACGGGCGTAATAAACATGATTCCCCACGGTGCATTCGGCGAAAGACACCCGGTGGCGATATCGAAATGGTGCGGGCATGCGCGTGGAACAGTAGAGCCTTTCGCTTGCGCTGCCAATGCCGGAACGCATGGCTGATTCCAGCGGCGAATTCTGCACCGCTTCAAGTAGGCCCCCGTGGGAACGCGCCAAAGCGAGGCGCGTTCGAACTTCACGAGGCGGTGCCGTGCCTTGCTTGGCTGACGACACGAACCTAGAATCCGTGCGTTCGCCGCGTGACCACACTCTTCGCCATCACCCTCTTCTGGAGTGCCGCGCTCTTGTTTTGGGTCGAACCGATGGTGGGCAAGCTGGTGCTCCCGCAGCTCGGCGGAGCGCCTGCGGTCTGGAATACTTGCATGGTCTTCTTTCAGGCCATGCTGCTGGCGGGCTACGCGGCGGCTCACTCGCTGACGGGCCGTTTCCAACCGCGCGCACAACTCGGCGTCCACCTCGCTCTGCTGCTCGTCGCACTGGCGACACTGCCCATTACGCTGAACGAAACTGCCGCCGTGCCGTGGCAGCACTGGCCGACTGCCTGGCTGCTGCTGCAACTCCTCGTGAACGTCGGCCCCGCGTTTTTCGTGCTCGCGCTGACCACGCCGCTGCTCCAACGGTGGTTCGCCGCGTCGTCCCAAGCAGGCGCGCGCGATCCTTACTTTCTCTACGCTGCCAGTAATCTGGGCAGCTTCGCCGCGCTGTTGGGTTACCCGCTCTTTATCGAGTTGAACTGGCCTCTGCGGGAACAAGCCTGGTTGTGGGCTGCGGCCTTCCTCCTGATGCCGGTGCTTGTGTTCGCCTGTGGCAAGAGTGCCGGCGGCTTGCAGTCGCCGCCTGCACCAACGACTACCGAACCAAGCGGCGGCTGCAAGCCGCCGGCACGGGCGCGTCGCCTCCACTGGGCCGTCTGCGCTGCCGTGCCTTCCAGCCTGCTGCTGGGCGTGACGACCTACATCACCACGGACGTCGCCTCGATGCCGCTGCTGTGGGTCGTTCCGCTCGCGTTGTATCTGCTGACGTTCGTGTTCGTGTTCGCGCGGCGGCGGCTCTTCTCCGCGCGGCTGCTCTCGCGTGCGCTGCCCATCGGCGCGCTGGCGCTGGCTTACCAGATGTGTGCGGGCCTGAGCGAACCGGCGTGGTTGGTGATGGGCCTGCATCTCGTCGTGTTCTTCATCGCCGCGATGGTCTGCCACGCCCGACTCGCCGCTGACCGCCCGGAGCCAGAGCACCTGACTGAGTTTTACCTTTGGATGTCCCTTGGCGGCGTGCTGGGCGGACTCTTCAACACGCTGCTCGCGCCGGTGCTGTTCAACTCGGTGGTGGAATACCCGCTGGCCCTCATGACCGCGTGCTGGCTGCGCTGGGAAGCGGAGCGCCGGTCTCCGACACCCAGCACCAAGCATCCAGCATCGGACTTGGCATGGCCCGCTGTGCTCGCCGTGCTGACCGCTGCACTCGCGGCCTTCCTGCCGCCGACGAAGCTCGTCCCTTCCCAAATCCAATCGCTCGTCATCTTTGGCGTGCCGCTGCTCCTTTGCTTCCTGCTCGTGGACATGCCGCGCCGGTTTGCGCTCGGGTTGGGCGCGGTGTTTTTGGGCGGGGCGTTCTTCACTGGCGGCTTTGGGAAAACGTTGCACGTCGAGCGAAACTTCTTCGGCGTCACGCGCGTGACGCTGTCGTCGAGCGGGGATGCGCGACAGATTGTCCACGGGCGGACGATTCATGGGCGGCAATTTCTGGACCCGGCCAGGGCGGCGGAACCGCTGACGTTCTATCATCGCGAAGGGCCGTTGGGGGATGTGTTTAAGGTGCTTGGAACTGCTGACACTCGCGTGACAGTGGCGCGCTCAACCAACCCACCGTTCCCAGTTGGCAGCCGACCGAACATGGTGAACGTGTTCTCTACATACTCGGGACGGCATGTTGGCGTGATCGGTCTAGGAGCCGGCTCAATGGCAGCATACGCGCAGGCGGGTGACTTGTGGACCTTCTACGACATAGACCCTTCCGTGCTCCGCATCGCGCAGAACACCAATTACTTCACCTACCTCGCGCGTTCTGCAGCGGCGGAGACAAGACTCGTGGAGGGCGACGCGCGATTGCGCCTGCGCGAGGCGGCGGACGGCGGCTTCGGCCTCCTCGTGCTCGACGCGTTCAGCTCGGATGCGATTCCGGTGCATCTCATCACCCGCGAAGCACTGGAGTTGTATCTGCGCAAGCTCGCGCCCGGCGGGATGCTCGCGTTCCACATCTCAAACCGCTACCTCGACCTCGAACCAGTGCTGGCGAATCTCGCCGCCGACCTCCGGCTCGTGGCGCTCGGGTGCGATGACATGTCGCTGACGGAGGCCGAGTTTGCGACCGGGCGCGAGCAGGCGCACTGGGTGGTCATGGCGCGAAGTGCGGAGGAACTCGCCGGGTTTCAGCGCCGCACCCGTTGGTCGCCGCTCGAAGGGAATCCGCGCGTGGGCGTGTGGACGGATGATTTCTCCAGCCCGCTGCGGGTGATACAGAGATAGCGGGTGAGCAAGGGGGAAAGCGGGAAGGTGAGAGAGTGCCTGTGTGCTCGCCAGACCGTCTCACTCTCTCACTTTTCTACCACTCCCCTGCCTCGGCTACTCATCTCCACTGTCTCCGCCACCCTTCCGCTCCCAGGCGCGGCGCTGGCGTTCGGGTGGCGTGGTGTCCACCTTCGCGTAGTAGGTTTCCTCGCCGAGGAGTTTGTCCACGGCGCGTTGGAAAGCGAGGGTCGGGGCGACGGCGTAGCGTTCGTGGGTTTCGATGAAGAGCGGCGGTGCGTCGGGATAGCGGAAGCAGAGGAAGAGCGGGCACTTGCCGCGATGCGTCTCGACGAGCGCGCGGGTGGCTTCGAGTTTCGCGCCGTCCACGTGCGCGGGGTAGAGGCGGAGGTGGACTTGCTTGGTGAATTTCCGTGGCGCGTCTTCCAGCGGCATGATTTCGCTGGGGAAGAGCTTGGGTTTGTCCTCGTCGTTGTTGACTTCGCCGACGACGAGCAGGGCTTTGCCGCTGACGAGGTGCTCGCGATACTTGTCGTAGTTCTCGTTCATCAACAGCATCGAGAACGTGCCTTCCAAATCCTCCAGCGTTACCATCGCGTAG
Source organism: uncultured Verrucomicrobiota bacterium (assembly GCA_903863315.1). Classification (GTDB taxonomy): domain Bacteria; phylum Verrucomicrobiota; class Verrucomicrobiia; order Limisphaerales; family SXTU01; genus SXTU01. Next base: position 5,913 of record CAIPBN010000305.1, read on the forward strand.
GGCTTGCCGGACTTCTTGCTCATGCCCTGTTGCACTGCGCCGACCATCCCGCCGATGCGGGTCATGGTGCGCGGCGTGAGCGTCTTGGCGGTGGTGGAGTTGTGCAGGCAAAACTTTTCGAGGAGCGGCGCGAGCGGCGTGAGCGGGTGGCCGGTGACGTAGAAGCCCAACAGCTCTTTCTCGTGCGCGAGCAGCTCGTGCTGCGGCCACTCGGGCAGTTGCGTGGTCTTCTCGACCTTGGCGGCGGCGGGCTCCTCCATCATGCCGAAGAGCGAAACCTGGCCGCGCACGCGGTCGGCGGCCGCGCTGGCGGCGCGAGCCATCACGCGGTCGAGCACCGCGAACATCGAGGCGCGCGTCTCGCCGAAGCTGTCGCACGCGCCGCACTTGATAAGGGCTTCGAGGGTCTTGCGGGTGACGGTGCGCGAGTCCACGCGCTCGCAGAAGTCGGTGAGGCTGGTGAACTTCCCGCCCTTGTCGCGGGCCTCGATGATGCCTTTCACAGCGGCTTCGCCCACGCCCTTGATGGCGGCGAGGCCGAAGCGAATGGCTTGCTTCGGGGGTTCTGAGTTCTGAGCTTTGAGTTTCGAGTTGGCCGGGAAGAAGAACGCCTGCCCGTCGTTCACATCCGGCGGGAGCACTTCCACGCCGAGGGCCTTGGCTTCATCGAGGACAATCTTCAGCTTCTCCTGCGTCCCCATGTCGTTCGTCATCATCGCGCTGAGGAACTCGACCGGGTAGTTGCCCTTCAGATACGCGGTCTGATACGCGACGATGGCGTAGGCGGCGGCGTGCGACTTGTTGAAGCCGTAGCCCGCGAACTTCTCCAGCAAATCGAAAATCTGGTTCGCTTTGGACTCGGGGATGTTGTTCCGCTCCTTCGCGCCCTTCACGAAGAGCTTGCGGTGCTGGGCCATCTCCTCGGCCTTCTTCTTGCCCATCGCGCGCCGCAGCAAGTCCGCGCCGCCGAGCGTGTAACCGGCGAGGATTTGCGCGGCCTGCATCACCTGCTCCTGGTAGATGAGCACGCCGTAGGTTTCCTTGGAAATGCTCTCCAAGAGCGGGTGCTCATACTCGATGGCGACTTCGCCGTGGCGGCGCTTGATGAAGTCGGGAATGAGGTCCATCGGGCCGGGGCGGTAGAGCGCCACGAGCGCGGTAATGTGCTCGACGGAACTGATTTGGAACTTCCGGCACAGGTCGCGCATCCCGCCAGATTCCAACTGGAAGATGCCGACCGTGTTACCCTTGTTGAGCAGGTCGTAAGCCTTCGCGTCGTCGAGCGGCAGGTCGTCCACGGCGATGGTGACGCCCTGCGTCTGCTTCACCATGTCGCAGACGTTGCGGATGACGGTGAGCGTCTTGAGCCCGAGGAAGTCCATCTTCAGCAGGCCGAGGTCGCCCACGGGACCCATCGGGTATTGCGTGACGATGGTGCCGTCCTCGTCCTGCCTGAGCGGCAGGAGGTTCACCAGCGGTTGGTCGCCGATGACGACGCCGGCGGCGTGAACGCTCGAGTTGCGCGCGATGTCTTCGAGCACGAACGCGTTGTCCACCAACTCGCGCGTGACCTCCTCGGTGTCGTAGGCGGTCTTGAGTTCCGCTGACTGTTTCAGCGCCTTGGCCAAATCCATCTTCAGCTCGGCGGGCACCATCTTGGCCAGCCGGTCGCACTCGCCGTAGCTCAGGCCCATCACGCGGCCCACGTCGCGGATGACGCTCTTCGCGCCCATCGTGCCGAAGGTGATGATTTGCGCGACGGACTCGCGGCCATACTTCTGCCGCACATACTCGATGACATCGGCGCGCCGGTCGTCGGCGAAGTCGATGTCAATGTCGGGCGGGTTGACGCGCTCGGGGTTGAGGAAGCGCTCGAAGAGCAGGTTGTAACGGATGGGGTCAACGTTCGCGATGTCCAGCAGGTAGGTGACAATCGAGCCAGCCGCGCTACCGCGCGCCACGCACGCAACGCCCATTTCGCGACCCTTCGCGACGAAGTCCGCCGTGATGAGGAAGTAGCTGATGAACCCGGTCTTCTCGATGACGGTGAGTTCGAGCTGGAGGCGGTCGATGATGAGCTTGATGGCGGCGGCGACCTCCGGGTGCTGATGGAGAGTTTCGGGAGTGTTCAGTGACCAGTGTTCAGTGTTCAGTTTGGAACCTTCGGCGGCAGGTGTGCCCTCGCCTGACTGAACACTGGATACTGAAGACTGATTACTGGTCAGCGTCGGCAGCTTCCGCGGCTCCCGAATTCCTTCGACCACGAACTCCTTCCCGACCGCCTTCACATCGAGCGTGTAGCGGCGGCCCAGGCCCTCAGCCAGCAACTTCCGCAAGTAGCCTTCGCGCGTGTAAGCCTCCGGCGGGTGGAAGACCGGGTAGTGCAGCGTCTTGAAGTCGAACTCCACGTTGCACTTCTCCGCGACCTCCACGGTGTTCGTCACCGCCTCGGGCACCTCGGCGAAGAGCGCTTTCATCTCGTCCGCGCTGCGCAGGTAAAACTGGCCGGGCACATAGCGCGGCTTCGTGTCCGACAAGTTCACCTGCCGCCCGATGCACACGAGGCAATCGTGCGCGGCGGAGTGGCCCTTCTCGACGTAGTGAACGTCGTTGGTCGCGACCAGCTTGAGGCCGAAGTCCTTGGCCCACGGAATCAAGTGGCGGTTCACCTTCGCCTGCTCGGGGATGCCGTGGTTCTGGAGTTCGAGGTAAAAATTCTCCGCGCCAAACGTCTGCTTGAACCAGTCCACGGACTCGCGGGCCTTGTCCACCTGATCGTGGATGAGGTGCTGGCAAATCTCGCTCGCGAGACAGCCGGAAAGCGCGATGAGACCCTCGTGGTGCTGGGTGAGCAGCTCCTTGTCCACGCGCGGTTTGTAGTAAAAGCCTTCGAGATGCGCCTTGGTGACCAGCTTGACGAGGTTCTTGTAGCCGTCCTCGTCCTTCGCCAGCAGGAGCAGGTGCTGATATACCTCCTTGCCGCCGCCACCGGAACCAGCCTTTTTCTCCCGCCGGTCGCCATGCGCCACATACACCTCGCAGCCGATGATGGGCTTGATGCCCTTGTCGCGGACGGCCTTGTAGAAGTCCACCGCGCCGTAAAGCACGCCGTGGTCCGTTATGGCCATCGAGTGAAACTTCAGGTCGTGTGCGCGCTCGGCAAGCTTGTCCAAGCGGCACGCGGCATCCAGGAGCGAATACTCCGTGTGCAGGTGCAGGTGGACAAAATCAGCGTGCGACATGGGAGGAAAAGTCTTCGCGCTTGCGCGGGGGTTGTCTAGCGCGAAGGCGTGAACTCGCAAGGCGGTTTCAAAAGGCCGGGCCGCCGCTAAGAGCCTGTCTGAAAATTGGGAGGGATTCTGTTTTCGTGGGCAAGGCCAGATGGTAAGGCGCGACGAAAGAGGATACCCGCAGCGGTCGCTGACTGAGGAGCAACGCCGCCAGGTGGCCTTCCCCACGAAAACCCTGCGGGCGGCGCGGTCTTTTGGCGCTCGCCGGCGTTGGCTCAACCGTCCCAGCCCGTGCGGGGATGCTCCGGTCTCGCCGCCTTGGCCAACGCCAAAATCCCGCACCGCAGGACCCCTCCCAATTTTCAGACAGGCTCTAAGAACTTCGCCGCTGCACCTGCCGGATGACCTGTGGCAG
>CAIPBN010000306.1 GCA_903863315.1 uncultured Verrucomicrobiota bacterium
GCGGAAAATTCGGGCACTGGTAAACACCTGGCGGAAGGAGCTGGGCGAACCCGTCGGCATTGGCCTGTCCGCCCCGGGCCTGGCGGCGAAGGACGCCCGCAGCATCGGGGTGATGCCCGGCCGTTTGCTGGGCCTGGAGCGACTGGACTGGACGGATTACCTGCAAGCTCCCCGCCCCATTCCCGTGCTCAACGACGCCCACGCGGCGCTGCTCGGCGAAGTCTGGCACGGAGCGGCGCGCGGCCAGCGCAACGTCATGCTCTTCACACTCGGCACCGGCGTCGGCGGCGCGGCCATGGTGGACGGCCATCTGCTGCGAGGAGCCATCGGCCGGGCCGGACACCTCGGCCATGTCACCGTGGATTGGAACGGTCCGCGCGACGACTTCAACACCGCCGGGTCGTTGGAGCATTTCATGGGCAACAAATACATCCGCGAGCGCACCCAAGGCCGCTTCGCTACGACACACGAACTCGTGGCCGCAGCAGCCCAGGGTGACGCCCGTGCCAAAGAAATCTGGGACCGCTCCGTGCGCGCGTTGGGTTGCAGCATCGGCTCGCTCATCAACGTGCTCGATCCCGAAGTCGTGATCCTCGGTGGCGGCATTGCCCGCGCGGACAAATTACTCTTCGAGCCACTGGAACGCTACGTGCGCCACTACGAATGGCAGGCGGGCGGGCATCAAGCGCGCTTGGTGCGCGCGGAGTTGGGCGACTACGCCGGAGCCTACGGCTCGGCAGCGAACGCGCTCGGCTTCAACCCGGCGGGCGAGTAATCACCCGCAGAACTTGAAAATGAAAACTCGCAAAACGGCCGTCCTCCTGCTCGCCGTCATGCTTGCGGCGTCCCAAATCCCCACCTTCGCTGCCGAGGCGGTGGCGGAACGGCCTCTTCCGATCTGGACCGGCACCGCCACCAATGCCCAAGGCGTGGTGCTGGCTCGGATTTCAGTCGAAGCCCATGAGACGCCGGACCTTGCCGACTGGGCCAGGCGCGCCGGCCAGCTTTGCGCTGACTGGTATCCGAAGATCTCCGGCCTGCTCGCTTCCGAAGGCTTCACCCCGCCGGACAAAGTTACCCTGCGGTTCCGGGCGGACATGAAAGGCGTGGCGGCGGCGAGCGGCCACACCATCAACTTCGCGGCCGGCTATGTGCGCGGACACACGAACGACTGGGGCATGGTCATCCACGAACTGACGCACGTCGTGCAGTCATATCCGCCGGGTGGCCCAGGCTGGCTCGTCGAAGGCATCGCGGACTACATCCGCCTCTCGCACTTCGAGCCGAAAGCGCCCAAGCCGCGCATCAATCCGGACAAGGCCAGCTATCGCGACGCCTACAAGACGACGGCCATCTTCCTCGCATGGGTGGAGAAGCGACATGACGCAAGGCTCGTGGCCAAGCTCAACACCGCGCTGCGCCAGCGGAAGTATTCGCCCGAACTGTGGCAGGCGGCGACGAGCAAGACGGTGGACGAGCTGTGGTCGGACTTCGCCGCCGAGTTGCGCACGCAGCAAGCGGTGACGAAATGATTGGGCGGGACCCCGGTCATTGGCCAACTTCCCGTCCCGCAGGGCGGCGCCCGGCGCTCCGGCACGATTGTCGATTGCGCCCGCTGTCCGCCGGCCACAGAAAACACTCGCCTCCCCGGAAACCGTTGCCCAACATCCGCCTCGTTTTCGCGGGCCTCGCCCGCATCGCAATGAAAGCCAAAATCATCATCACCCCGAAGAAGGCCGTCCTCGATCCGCAGGGCAAGACCGTGCAAAGCGCGCTGGAGCACATGGGCTACCAGGACGTCGCCGGCGTCCACGTGGGCAAGTATGTGGAGATTGACCTCGCGCCCGGCACGGACCGCGCCGCCGCGCAACAGGCGCTCAACGAGGCCTGCCACCGCTTCCTGAGCAACCCGGTGATCGAGGATTACCGGCTGGAGATTGCGGACTGACCCGAGGACTGCGAATGCCCACCTTGGTTTCCCAACCGACCGTCATCACGGCGGCGGGCAACAAGCCCAAGCTGATCGAGGAATTCGTCGGCCGCGTGAACACGCAGACCGCCGAGCTCAGCCTGGCGCGCATGAAGAGCCCCGGCGGCTGGGTGGAGCCCGGCCAGACGCCCGAGTTCGACGAGTTCACGCTCGTGCTGAAGGGCACCCTGCGAGTGACACACAAAGCAGGCAGCCTAGATGTCATCGCCGGCCAGACCGTCATCACCCGCAAGGGCGAATGGGTGCAATACAGCACGCCCGCCCCTGAAGGCGCGGAGTATGTCGCTGTCTGCCTGCCCGCCTTTTCCCCGCAAACTGTCCATCGCGACGCCTGAATCCAAATGAACTTTGCCGTCCTCCAATTTCCCGCCTCCAACTGTGACCAGGACGCCGTCCACGCGGCGCGCCTGCTCGGTCATTCCGCCCGCCTCGTCTGGCACAAGGACAACTCCCTCGGCGACGCCGACGCGGTCATCGTGCCCGGCGGCTTCAGCTACGGGGACTACCTCCGCTGCGGGGCCATCGCGCGCTTCAGCCCGGTGATGCAGGCGGTGAAGCAGTTTGCCGACAACGGCGGGCTTGTGCTGGGCATCTGCAACGGCTTTCAAGTGCTCTGCGAAGCCCACTTGCTGCCGGGCGCTTTGATTCGCAACCGCTCCCTGCAATTCCGCTGCGAGCAGATCTTCCTCAAGACCGTCGCGCACGACTCGCCGTTCACCTCGCATATCCCTGCCGGCAAGGTGCTGCGCGTGCCCATCGCCCACGGCGAAGGCTGCTACTTCGCGGATGCCGAGACGTTGTCGCAGCTCAAAGCCAACCGTCAGATCCTCTGGCAGTATTGCACGGCGGAGGGAGCCGTGACCGACGCTGCCAACCCCAATGGCGCCATCGAGAACATCGCCGGCATCTGCAACGCACGACGCAACGTGGCCGGTCTCATGCCCCATCCGGAACGCGCCTGCGAACCGCTGCTGGGCAGCACCGACGGCCGGCTCATCTTCGAAGGCATGATCCAGGCCCTGACCACGAAGCCGGCGGCCTTGGCAGCGTAAGCCGCGCCCGGCGGACGCCCTGCACTGGCGGGAGTTTTCCCTTCCCATCGCAAGACTCGCCGGTATCTTCTCGCGGTTCGTAAAGCAGTCCCGGGCCGGGCTTGACCGGCGTCAGGGGACCAAGCAATTGAGAAGCAGTTAGCAGCAGGATTTTGTTCCGATGGACGCGGCTCACATACGCAATTTCAGCATCATCGCCCACATTGACCACGGAAAGACGACGCTTTCCGACCGGTTGTTGCACCGCACCGGCACGGTCGCCACGCGGGACATGGAGGACCAGCTCCTCGACGCCATGGATCTCGAGCGCGAACGCGGCATCACCATCAAGGCGCACCCGGTCACGATGTATTACACGGCGAAAAACGGGGAGGAGTATGAGCTGAACCTCATCGACACCCCCGGCCATGTGGACTTCGCCTACGAAGTCTCGCGGTCGCTCTCCGCGTGCGAGGGTGCGCTGCTGATCGTGGACGCGGCGCAGGGCGTCGAGGCGCAGACGGTGGCCAACGTCCACCTGGCGATGAAGCAGAACCTCACGATCATTCCGGTGATCAACAAGATCGACCTGCCGCACGCCAACATCCCGATGGCCAAGCAGCAGTTGGAGGACATCTTGGCCATCCCGGGTGACTCTGCGGTTCTTGCCAGCGCGAAGGAGGGCATCGGCATCGAGGACATTCTCGAAGCCATCGTGCATCGGATGCCCCCGCCCAAGCCGACGGGTGTGCCGTCGTTGCAGGGCTTGATCTTCGATTCGTTCTTCGACACCTACAAGGGCGTGGTCATCCTGGTGCGCGTGACCAACGGGGAGCTGAAGGCCGGCACGCAGGTGAAACTTCTGCACTCGGGCAAAACCGTGGAGGTGAAGGAAGTTGGCTCCTTCCGCCCGAAACCCTACGTCCGGGACAAGCTGACCGTCGGCGAGACCGGCTACTTCACCGCGAACATCAAGACGCCGCGCGAGGTGAAGGTGGGCGACACGATCACGGACCCGCGCCAGCCGGCCCCGGAACTGCCGGGCTTCCAGGAGATTCACCCGATGGTGTTCTCCGGCATCTACCCGATCAACACGGCGGACTATGAAAACTTGAAGGTGGCCATCGCCAAGCTTCAGCTCAACGACTCGGCATTGACCTTCATGGCGGAAAGCTCGGCGGCGCTGGGCTTCGGACTGCGCTGCGGTTTCCTCGGTCTGCTCCACATGGAGATCGTGCAGGAGCGGCTCCGGCGCGAGTTCGACATGGACATCATCGCGACGTATCCGAGCGTGATCTACCAGGTCAAGATGACCGACGGGCGGGAATTGCAGGTGGACAACCCAGCGTTCCTGCCAGATGTCACCTACATCGAGCACATCATGGAGCCGGTGGTGAAGGCTTTCGCGATCTGCCCGAATGAAAACATCGGGGACATCATGGGCCTCATCAAGGAGAAGCGCGGCGACATCTCGAACACCGAGACGCTCGACGCCCGGCGGGTGATGCTCACGGCCAAGATGCCGATGAACGAAATCCTCATTGATTTCCATGACCGCATCAAATCCATCACGCGCGGCTACGGCTCGATGGATTACGAGCCCATCGGCTACGAGATCAGCGACATGGTGAAGCTGGACATGCTGGTGAACGGCGAGGTCATGGATGCATTTTCCTGCCTCGTGCACCGCGACAAGGCGGAGGCCCGCGGCCGCGTGCTGGCGGCCAAGCTCAAGGAAGTCATCCCCCGGCAACAGTTCGGCATCGCCATCCAGGCGGCCATCGGCGGAAAGATCATTGCGCGTGAAACCGTTGGGGCGATGCACAAGGACGTTACGGCCAAGTGCTACGGCGGCGACATCAGCCGCAAGCGCAAGCTGCTGGAGAAGCAGAAGGAAGGCAAAAAGCGCATGAAGATGTTCGGCACGGTGAACATCCCGCAAGAGGCGTTCATTGAGGTGCTCAAGTCGTGAGCGTGCTCGTCCAGTGGTTTCTCTCCGGCCAGGTCCGCCACGCGCTGGACCTCCGGAAACACGTCCTCAACCTGCTGGCGGCTCAGCGGGATCTGCTCACCCCGGAGGCGATTGCCGCCTTGGAGGCGGCTGGCCAGAAACTTCGGACCGCCGTGGAGGAACGCGCCGACGCCAAACGCCTGGGCGAGGAGATGGCCAGCCTCGAAGCCGCCGCAAACAAGTGGCTCAAGCCCTACCCCCACGCCAGTTGGCGCGAGAATATCGAGGTGGTGCTGGTGGCCATCGCGGTGGCCATGGCGATCCGGACCTTCTTCCTGCAACCGTTCAAGATTCCCACCGGCTCCATGCAGCCGACGCTTTACGGAATCACGCATGAAAGCTCCCGGAACCAGCCGGAGGTGAAATTCCCGACAGGCCTGTCGGCGTTTGTGGATTCGTGGTTCCGGGGCGTTGCTTACTATCACGTGGTCTGCGAGGCGGACGGCGAGTTGCGCCAGGTGGAACCGCCCAAGACCGTTTTCCCGCTCGTCAAGAAGCAGACCTTCCACGTCGGCGAGCAGAGTTACACCGTGTGGTTTCCGCCAGACCAGTTGTTTGGCGGAGCGCCAAACCGCGCTGGGCTTTACCCGGGCCAGCAGTTCAAGAAGGGCGAAGACATCATCAAGCTCCAGGTCACCAGTGGCGACCACCTGTTTGTGGACCGCATGAGCTACAACTTCCGCCGCCCGGAGCGCGGGGAAATCATCGTTTTTGAAACCAAGGGCATTCAAGGCCTGCCGCAGGACCAGTTCTACATCAAGCGCATGGTGGCGTTGGGCGGCGAGCGCGTGCGCCTTGGCGATGACCGGCACCTGCGCATCAACGGCGTGCGGCTGGACGCTGCCACCCCCCGCTTCGAGCAGGTCTATCAAAGCTCCAGTGCGCCTCGGGAAAGCGAGTTCTCCGGCCATGTGAACGAAGCGGTCGCCCGCCAGAATGGCCGGGGCGGACTGGCCTCGCTGTTCTTGGACGAGCGGCAGGAACTACAGGTGCAGCCGCGCCATTACATCGTCATGGGCGACAACACCATGAACAGCCTCGACTCCCGCACTTGGGGCGACTTCCCGCAGGAGAACGTCATCGGCAAATCCGCGTTCGTTTATTGGCCGTTCCTGAACCAAGGACAACGCCCAGGCCGATTTGGCTGGTCGCATCGCTAACCTTTGGTTTCCGAACGCAAAGCGGCGGGCGCTCCTCAGAGCTTCATCGCGTAGTGGACGAGCTGCCCAATCTCCTGGAAGCCAACATCCTCGTAGAGCCCCCGGCCCGCCTCGTTGTGGGACATGGACTCGATGAGCGCGTAGCTTAACTTCTCCGTCCGAAACCAATCCAAGGCGTGATGGATGAGCCGGCGGCCAACACCCCGGCCGCGCAGTCCGGCCACCACGGCAAGATTGGCGATCCGGCCGCTGCCAGCCTCGCGATCCAGTTGGGTGGTGATGTAAGCAACGATGCGTCCCGCCGCCTCCGCCACGAACGTCCCGGCAGGATTGCGCTCCGTCTCGATCAAAATGTGGCGCGCCTTGCGCCACCGCCAGTCATGGCCATTCTGCTCGCCCCACAAAGCCTCGAGGTTCTGGTCGAGCGACACGCCCACAAACGAATCGAGGGTGATTTGCTGGAGGATGGGCAGGTCCGCCGGCTGGAAGGAACGGATGTTGATGTCCATGGTGAAAAGCAACGACGTCTTGGTTCACTGGCCTGCGCGGACCGGTGAAGGATCCGCCGGTCGGTGACGGGGAATCTCCGCCTTGAAATCGCCAAGACTTGGCCAGTGCAGCCGCTTGCCCAGGTCCACCTCGGCGACGGCCAGTGTTCCCCATTCTTTCGCCTGCGCCAGGGGCCGGCCGTCCTGTCCATACACGGCGGAGATCATCCAGTTCGCCGCGACATCCGTGTGCGTGCTGCTGACGACATACACATGGTTCTCGCAGGCGCGCGCGGCGCCCAGCAGCGGATTGCAGCCCATCACCGGCCA
>CAIPBN010000307.1 GCA_903863315.1 uncultured Verrucomicrobiota bacterium
CGCCGCCACCCTCCGGGCGATTTCCAAACTGACCTCGTCTTGGAACGTGTGGTCCATCGCCGGGACAGTAGCAAATCAGCCGCCGATTTTCACCAGTGCCTTGTCGCTGCGGATGTAGACCGCGCCGCCCGCGATGCTCGGCGTGCCGATGATGACTTCCTTCAAGTCCAGCGTGCTGACCACTTTGCCCTCCGGCACGCTCACGTCCACTATCTGCACCAGGCCCTTCTCGTTCACGAGGTAGAGGTGCTTGCCGAAGCCGATGGGCGTGGCGCTGTAAGGCCCCGTCGTGCGGAGCTGCCAGAGGCGCTTGCCGTCCTTCGCGTCGGCGGCGCTGAGAATGCCCGCGTTGTTCAGCGTGAAGACTTTGCCATCGAGCACGACCGGGCTGGCGGTGCTCGGCGTAAGTTGGTTGTTCTGCCACAACATCTCCGGGTGAGCGCCGGGCGCACCGGGCTTCATCGCGGCCATGCCCTTCGTCGGCACGTAGAGAATGCCGCCGGTGAAAACGGACGAGGCCATCGTGGAAGCGCCGTCGGTGTAATACCACGCCTCCGCGCCCGTGCGCGCGTCCACCACACTCAGGCCGGGGCCGGATTGCAACAGCACGAGTGGACTCGCCGCGCCCGGCAGCGCGACCGGCGACGCCCAGCTCGCAACCTTGGGCCGGTCGCGCTTCCAACGCGTCGCGCCCGTCACCACGTCCAGGCCGGCGCTGAAGGACTCGCTGTCGTTCTCCACCGGCACCACGAGCGTGTCGCCCACCACGATGGGCGACGCGGCCATGCCGAGGCTGTTGCTCGCGTTCGGGAAATCGCGCCCGAGGCCGCGCAGCCAGAGCACGTTGCCATCGAGGTCGAGGCAGAGAATGTCGTTCGAGGAGAACTGGCAGAACAGCCGCTTGCCGTCGCTGCACGGCGTGTTGGCGGCCACGCAAGTCTTGGGATGCGTCATCGTGCGGCCGGTGGCCCAGAACTGCCGCTCCCAGATTTTCTCGCCCGTCTTCGCGCTCAGACAAAGCACATGCAACCGGTCCTGCTCCACGCCGCTCGACGCCGTGAGGAACACGCGGTCGCCGACGATGACCGCGCTGGACAACCCGCGCCCGGTCAACGCCGCCTTCCACACGACGGACTTCTCGCCAAGCTGCACGGGCAAGTTCGCCTCGGGCGAAATGCCAGTGCCGCCGGGCCCGCGGAATTGGAGCCAGTCGGCGGCAGAGGTGAAAGTGGCGGAAGCGAGCAGGACGGCGGCGAGGGTGGAGGTGGTGTTAGGTTTCATAGGTATGGAAAATGAGCCTCATGGCAGAGGAGCAGGTTCAGGAAACTGCGTGAACTGTGACTCAAGCCTCAATTGAGGTAGCGAATCCTTCGCGTAGCTCACAGCCACAACATTGGCGATTTTGAACGATTGCAAGCCTTCGACAAAGGCGGTCAGCCTCCGAAGCGCTTCATCTCTCTGCGCAGGAACTGCATTTCGCTCGCAGAATCTCTCCAACAACATTTCAGGTGTGACGTCCATGCCCACGTAGCTGATAGCACCGAGCTGAAATTGCCGACCGGTCTTGATGCCTATGAAACTTGATTCACCGCTGCCAACCAGCTGAGGGACGAGGAACTCGCCCCGCGACTTAGGTCTCTTGGGGTTGTAGGCGACTGGAAGTTTACGAGTGGCAACCATTGGCGTGAGCAGCCTCAACTACTTCCCTTCCTTCTTCCCCTCCGCCTTCTTCGCCCCCACCGGTCCCTTCGGCGTCGCCGGCCTATCCTTCGCCAAAATCGCCGTGCCGGTCGCGTCGCAGACGCGCAACTGAAATTCCCATTCCTTCGTCCAGTCCTTCACCTCCTCGTTCTGGCAGACCTTCACGAGGATGGTGTTCTTGCCCGCCTTCAGCTCGACCGGCAGCCGATACTGGTCAATGCGCGAACCGCGATGATACTCGTCGCGCCCGAAGAGCAGCTTGCCGTTGAACCACACCTTCCAGCCGTTCTTGCAGCCCAGCCGCAGCTCGGCGGGCCGCGCCGTGGCCGCGTTGAACTCCGTGAACGCGTAGCCGGTCACGCCCTTCATGTCGCCGAACGGCCGGTTGAAATCCACCATGCCGTATTCGTGCGGCGTCGCCACGTCCACCCAGCGCGCGGCCTCCAGCTTGCCGGGATAGCTCGCGGTGAGGTTCAACTCCTTCTCCGGCGGATACGCGGTGTCGAAGCCGACGAGCTTGGTGTTGTCGAATGCGCCGATGAGCTTCCAGTGCGTGAGGAAGCCGAAGTGCTTCGGCAAGTCCACCTCCTGCCCGAGCTTCCGCAGCTCGCCGGCGACCTTCTTGATTTGCGCCTCGTCGCGCGCGTAGGTCAGCGCTTGGGAAAACTCCTTCGTGGCGGCGGCCTTGTCTCCCGCCGCGAGCGCCTTGTCCGCCGCGTCAATGAGCCGCTGCACGGCATCGCGCCGCAGCTCGACACTCGGGTCGTTGAGGAACGTGGGCAGCAGCTTCTCGCCGGTCGCGGGCGCGATGCGCGCAATCAGCTCGTAAGCCAGCCGGCGCGCGCGGGGATTGTGCTTCGTGTCGGCGAGGAACTTCTCCAGCTCGGCCTGCGGCAGCGCGCGCTTCGCCGACAGCTCGCGGTCGGCGATGGCGTCCACGGCGGAGCGGAGATAGTTCGCGGCGAAGTCATTAGCGTCGTCCATCGCGGCCAGCAGCGGCACGAGCGTCTGCGCGCCGCCCTTGGCGAGCGACTGCCACGCGGCGGCGGCCTGAACGTTGCCTTTCCCTTCGCCGCCCACTTGCCGGATGGCGGCGAGGTCGGACGTGAAATCAGCGTGTGCCGGGAGCGCAGCGGCGAGTGCGGTGCCGAGCAGCAACAAACGAATTGGTTTCATGGAACCGGAGGTTAGCGAAGCCAACGCGGGTGACAATCGACAAGTGCAGTTGTGAGCAACGACGGATTGCGTGTTTCAACATGCACCAACCTGCGGAAACGGGGCGCGCGGGCTGCTGCGGCAGGTGCGGCCAAGCCAGCGAGGGAGCGAGCAGCACCTAATCGCGCACCAAAGTCAGCAGCCTGAGTTGCGTCGGAAAGCGAAGCGTCTCCACGTGGCCATCGAAGAAGTTTGCGTTCGCAATCCCGTTGGTCGGGCCTTGCAGTTGGCCTGCGGGCACGCGAATCAGGCTGTATTCATTGCCGCCTTTATGGCGATACAAAGTGTTTCCGAGTGGCTGAACGGCTCCGGCTCCAGTTCGGTCGGCATACAGCGAGGCGTCCGCCCCGTTTGAATCCGCTTGAATGACTGTTCCGCCGGGGTCCAGCACGTCTGCGAGCATGGCCGAGGTGAGGTTAAAACCAATCTGACTGTTCTCCGCCACTCCCAACCAGCCGACCCCGCCAAAGGAGGGATCAATGATGACATTGCCTGCGGCATTTACCGTGGTAGGAGCTCCAGGACAAACAAACAGTCCACCGCCGCTGCTAGCAGCACTGCTGCTGATATATGGCTGGATGAGCCGGTAATAGGTGTTGTTGGCACCACCAAATGCCGCAGTAGAAAAGGCGGGTGCGATACGGGGCTGGTCCTCGGCATACATGATACTGGCGAGGGCGAGCTGCTTGACGTTGTTGGCGCACTTGATGGTCTTGGCCTTGTCCTTGGCTTTGCCGAGCGCGGGCAGCAGCAGTCCTGCGAGAATGGCAATGATAGCGATGACCACCAACAGTTCAATCAACGTGAAAGCTGGGATTCCGGAGCGCAGGCGTGCTCGTTTCATGATGCGATGTGTGGCTGTTACCAGTGCGGAACTAATGCCGGACATTTTATCAGCCCAACCGCTGGCTGCAAGTGGGCGGTTGGGCTCCCGAGTGACTTTATCCAATCACTTCGGCACCTGGTTCAGCGTGTAGAAGAACGTGTCGCTGCGCAGCGGCTGGGCGTTGGCGCTGCGCACGCCGGCGGCGCGGATGCTTGTGACGAAGCCGACGCGCAGTCCGGGCACCGTGAGCCGCGCGCCAAGGCCATCGGCGGACACGCTCACGGCGGACGCCTTCAGCGCGGAAGCCTTGTTCGCTATGCCGTCGAAGTCGTGCTCCGCGCCGAGACCAACCTCGTGCCGGTAGTTGAACTGGCTGACCTCGTAGCTCGCGGCCTTCGCAGCGGCGGCGGCGTCCACCGGCTGCGTGAAGGTCAGCTCGAAGCCGTCGGCGAGCGCCTTCACGGACTTCACCTCGAAGGGCAGGGGAGTGGAGAGGCTGATGCGGGCGAGGGCAGCCGTGTTCCCATCCGTTGAGCCACCGAGGTAGAGCTTGCCATCCGCGCTCATCCTGAGACGGGTCGCACGGAGGCCGAGATTCTTTGCCAACGGCCATGCCGCGCCCTGCCACTCTCCGTTGACCTGCTCCAGATTCACGCGCAACAAACCGCCTTCGCCATCCGCCACGAGCACTTGCCCGGCAAATGGTCCCCAGCTCTCCGGGGCAACCGTGAAGCCAGCGATGCGTTTTGCCAGCCGTGTCGGAAACCACACAGCGGGCGGCGTAAACTCCTTCGGCTCCTTGAACTGCTCCTGCGGCCCGGGCTGAGAGGATGGATGGCCTTGGAACTTCGACTCCTGCACATGAATCAACTTCGCCGCCGGCACCCACGGCCCCGCGTTGTC
>CAIPBN010000308.1 GCA_903863315.1 uncultured Verrucomicrobiota bacterium
GCGCTTCAAGCCAGCGAAGACCGCCCAGAGGCCGTAGTATTCGCGCTGCGAAATGGGGTCGAGCTTGTGGTCGTGGCAACGGGCGCAGTTGATGGTGACGCCCATCGAGGCGGTGAGAACTTGCGTGACCATGTCGTCGAGGTCGTCCGCGCGCGCGGCCCGCCGGAGCACGTCGCTCTTCGTCTCGGCTTGCCCGACAAAATCCCACGGGCCGGCGGCGAGGAAGCCGGTCGCCGAGAGAAGTTCCGAGTTTGGAGTTTGGAGTTTGGAGGTTTGCGCGAGCACGTCTCCGGCGATCTGTTCACGGAGGAACTGGTCATAGGGCTTGTCGGTGTTGAGGGCGGCGATGACGTAGTCGCGATAGCGCCAGGCGTTGGGGCGGAGTTGGTCGCGCTCAAAGCCGTGAGTGTCCGCGTAGTGCGCAATGTCCAGCCAATGGCGGGCCCAGCGCTCGCCGTAGTGCGGGCTGGCGAGCAGGCGGTCCACAAGCCTGGCGACAGCGCGGTCCTCACTATCCCGCTTGCCCACTTTCTCACCTGCTGCGGCGGCAGATGGGAGGGTGGGAGAGTGAGAAAGTGAGAATTCGCGGACGAACGCCTCGACCTCCTCGGGGGTCGGCGGCAGGCCGAGGAGGTCGAAGTAGAGGCGGCGAATCAGCGTGCGTGGGTCGGCCTCGGGCGAAGGCTGGAGACCTTTCGCCTCCAGCTTGGCGAGGATGAAGCGGTCAAGGTCGGTGCGCGGCCAAGTGGAGTTCTTCACCGGTGGCAACGCGTGGCGAACGACCGGTTGGAAGGACCACCAGTTCGTGTTCGCCCCCCCTGCGGGCGGGAGCAGGCCACCCACCACCAGCGCTCCGAGCAGGACGGTCGTGGCACGAGTCAGAAACAAGCGAAGCGGCAGGCGCATGGGCGGCTTAGTTGACGACGTTGCGGAGCGGCTCGCCGCGCAAGGCCCGGAGCACTTCGCGGGCGGCCTTGGTGCGGAACTCCACGCAGCCTTCCTCGCAGTAGAAGGCGGTGTGAGGGTTCAGAAGCAAGCGGTCATGGGCCGGGTGGTTGGGATCGCGCCAGGCGCGCAGCACGGGCGATTCGGGCGGCGGCGGCTCCTGTTCCAGCACGTCAATGCCCGCGCCGGCGAGGTGGCCGCTGGCCAGCGCCTCGACCACCGCTGTGGTGTCCACCACGCCGCCGCGTGCCGTGTTCACGAGGAACGAGCCGCGCGGCATCCGGGCGATTTCCCGTGCCCCGAGGAGGCCGCGCGTCTTTGGCGTGAGCGGGCAGTGCGCACTGATGATGTGGCTGGCCGCGAGCAATTCTTCGAGCGTGTCCACGCGTCGCACGCCCAGCGCCTTGTCGAGGCCATCGGGCACAAACGGGTCGAAGAACACCACGTCGAAGCCGAAGGCCTTGGCCCGCAGGGCCGCCGCCGAGCCGATGCGCCCGCAACCCACGATGCCAAAGACGCGCCCCCTTAGCCGGTGAATCGGCGTGGCCTGGTCCACGTTCCAGGCTCCGAGGCCGCGCCGCAGCCGGCTGTTGAGGAAGTGCGTGCCGCGTGCGAGACACACCGCCATGCCGAGCGCGGAGTCGGCCACCTCCTCGGTGCCGTAGTCGGGCACGTTCACCACGGGAATGCCGCGCTCCCGGGCGGCGCGGATGTCAATGTTGTCGTAACCCACGCCCGGCCGAGCGATGAGCCGGCACTTGCGCAGCCGACTGATGGCTTCGCGGTCGAGGCGCAAATAGTGGTAAATCATCACCGCGTCGGCTTCCTCGATGCGTGCGTCGAGGTCTGCCTGCGAACGGGCGTCCAGCGCGCGCACCTCCGCGTGGCCGTCAAGCACGGCGCGCTCGCAATTGAGCGGCTCGACAATGAGGTCGGTGACAAGGACAAGTGGAAGCTGGTTCATGAATGGGCTGGGCTGGTTTGCGGCGACGCGATGATTTCTTGCACCCCCTCGCCATACACGTCGGCAAGGCGGTAGTCACGACCGCGATGGCGTGCGGTCAAATGGAGACGTTCAAAAGGCGCATTCATGGAGTGGTGACGGTTGCGTGGGAGTCATAGACGGCTTGCCATCGGCTAATGCTCAGAGCCTATCTGAAAATTGGGAGGGGTTCTGTTTTCGTGGGGAAGGCCAGATGGCAAGGCGGGACGAAGGAGGATACCCGCAGCGGTCTCTGACTGAGGAGCAACGCCGCCAGGTAGGCTTCCCCACGAAAAC
>CAIPBN010000309.1 GCA_903863315.1 uncultured Verrucomicrobiota bacterium
AGTAACCACTCCGCCTCCGGCACTTGGGACACGCACGGCGACAACATCCCGCCCTACGGTGGCATCTGGAGCGGCCTGCGGCCGCTGCTGCCGGTATTTGACCACCTCTTCACCACCCTCGTCAGCGACCTTGGCGAGCGCGGCCTGCTGGACGACGTGCTGGTCATCGCGATGGGTGAGTTCGGTCGTTCGCCGCAAATCGGCACGCAGGGCAGCACGGACGGGCGCAACCACTGGCCTTACGTCTCCTCGATCACCCTCGCCGGCGGCGGCTTCCGCCACGGTCAAGTCATCGGCTCCACCGACCGCGACGGCGGGCAAATCGCCTCCCGCGCCCTCACCCCCGGCGACCTCGCGGCCACCATCTTCCACCACATGGGCGTGCCCGTGGACGTGACCTACGAAGACCATCAGCGCCGCCCGCGCTTTGTGGTGGAGCAAGGCGAGCCGATTCGGGAACTGGTTTGATTGGCCACAAGCGGGCGCACAGGGCTTTGAGTTCTCTGCGTGCTTTCGCGGCCAATCACAGCCGCAGAAAGATCTTCCGGCGATAGAGGAAGTTCACAAACCAGAAGATCAACGCGAAGCCTACGAGCGCGATGAGGAGGTTGCCCGCGCCATCGGCGATATGGGTGTCGAGGGCCTTCTTCACGTCGCCGCCCACGAGGCGGTTCGCCACGGTGCGGAAGGAGAGGAGATTGTTCGCCACATAGATCGTGATGGAGTTCATGCCAATCCACACGAAGGGCTGGCACCAGCCGCGCCACTGCCACACGTCCACAATCTGATAGAACGCGGCCAGCAGCATCGCGCTGTAGCCGCCGGCCACGAGCACGAAACTAGAGGTCCAAATCTTCTTCACGACGGGAAACGACATTCCCCACGCGAAGCCCGCGATGACCGCGAGCGCGCCGAAGCTGAGGAGATAAATCACCTTCCACTTGTCGCAGAAATCCTCGCGTCGCAACCAGACGCCAGCCAACACGCCGAGCAGGCAGGTGGCCACGGCGGGCAGGGTGCTGAGCAGGCCCTCGGGGTCGTAGAAGAGGTCATATTTGCGACCAGGCAGGAACTGGAAGTCGAGGTGGTTGGCGAGATTGTGGCCGGGGGCAAACTGGCCGGTGGTGAGGTCCTTGGTCTGGCGGAACAATTCGCGGGCCTTGCGCCAAGCAGGACTGTTCGCAGTTGCCGAAGGATTCGTCTCGGACTTGAGCACGGTCGCGCCGCGCGGATCACCGGATTTCTCCGCCAGATCGGCGAGCTTGGCCTTGTCCAACTGGATGTCGCGGATGGGCACGAAGTTCATCAAGGCCCAGTAGCCGAGGAGAATTCCCGCGATGATGCCCGCCAGCGCCTTCATCCGCGCGCCGACGAAGCAGAAAATCAGCCCTGCGCCGAGATACGCGAGTGCGATGCGTTGCAGCACGCCCAGCAGGCGTATGTCCGGCCACTCCTTCGTAAGGCCGCCGGAGTAGAAGATGCCCAGCACGAAGAGCAGCGCGGCGCGGCGCACAATTCGGTTCAACGCGCCGGTCCGGCCATGCTGCTGCGTCTCCTTCGTGATCGAGAAGACGACCGACACGCCGGAGATGAAGACGAACAACGGGAAGATCAGATCGTAGAAGGCGAAGCCGTCCCAGTCCTTGTGCCGGAACTGGCCCGCGAGCCAGCCGAAAAGCGTCCACGTCTGGTCGTTGCCGCCGGACATCTTGCCCGCGGTGGTGACGATGAAGTCGCCGCCAAGAATCCAGAACATGTCGAAGCCACGCAGGGCGTCGAGCGACATGAGGCGCGGGCTGACGGGCGCGGCAGGCGGAGCAGGCGGTGCGGCAGTGGCGCTCATGTGTGTGAGAGAAGGCTAGCAGTCACCGCGCGCAAGGAAAGAGCGGATGACCTGAACGAACCGAGTAACGTGCCGGCGGCTTCCAGCCGCTGCGTTGTGCGTGAGCCGCTCGGTGTGCGCTCGCAGGTTCGCTGCCCACCGACGGCGGCTGGAAGTTCAGCGGCTGCTGCGGCGGGTGGGTTGGAGCCATTGCTCACCGTTCTGCGCCTGGAGGAAGGCGAGGAGGTCCAGCAGTTCTTCCCGAGTGAGCACCGCGTCCAGCCCCTCCGGCATCACGGAGACAGCCCCGGGTTTGACGCTCTTGATGTCGCTGCGCGGGATGCGCTGTTCGAGCAGGGCGTTGAGCTTCATCACCACGGCGCTGGCGTCCTCGCGCACAATATTACCCGTGACCACGTCGTCCTTGGTCTCGACGCGCATGGGCTCGTAGCCGGGCACGAAACTGGCACTGGGAAAGACAATCGCCTCCAGGATGTCTCGCCCTGACCGGATGGAGCCGATGGAAGTCAGGTCCGGGCCGAGCGTGCCGCCCTCGCGCCCGATGGCATGACAGGCGGAGCACTGGGATTTCTGACCGTAGAAGACCGTTCGGCCCCGGCCCACATCGCCGCCAGCGAGGAGTGGCTCCAAGGTTTTCAAGCGCTGGATGCGCCCGGCTTGGTGGGCCTCGATGCGTTCGTGGAGCGGCCTGGCGGCGGCACGGACGGAGTCAGGATAGCTTTGGAGCAACTCGGTGAGCGCGGGACTACTCATCACGTCGAGGGCGACCGGGTTGCCGGCCAGCGCGGTCACGAGCGCTTTGCCGGCGGGATCGCTCTTGCCGCCGCGCCAGGCCTCGGTGAGCGCCAGCAGGCTCGCGGCGTCCGCCTTGGTGACAAGTGATTCCGCCACCCGGACTTGCTGGACCTCGGTCAGCTTCACCTTGCCCAGCGTCTGGGCGGCGGCGCGCAGGATGTAGTCCTTGTCCGCAGCCGCTTCAAGCAGCACGGCGAAGTGGTTGGTGTCCATCGCCGCAGCCCGGGCGGACAACGCGGCGATGGCGGCGAGGCGCAGGGCCTTGCTCTCCTTGGGCGCGGCGGCGGTGCGACGCAGCAGGGTGTCGAATTCCGTCAGTCCCCGCGTGCGAATCAGCGCGATGGTGCGGACGCGCAGGGGCTGGCTCTGGCCATCAAGCAGGGCGCTGAGAACCTGATTCCAGATGTCCGGAAATTTCTTCACTGGACTGCGCTCCATCACCTCCAGCAGGAACATCCGGCGCTCCTCCTTGAGGGTCGCGGTGTTGAGGGCGACCGCGACGACTCCTTGCAGGCCAGCATCCGTGGCGAACGTGTGGAACGTGTCCCGCAGCAAGGCTTCCTCACCGACTTCCCAGGCATCGGCCCGGAAGCGTTCGCGCAGATAGTCTTTCAAGCCTGCGCCCCATTCGGCGTGCCGGGTGAATACCCACAGCGCGGCGCGGCGCAGGTCGGCATCCTTGCTGCGCAAGAGCGGTGCAACATGCGCCATGACCAGCGTGCTGCCCTCCATCTGGTCGAAGGCAATGAGCGCGGCCTTCGCACTGCCCGGGGGTAACCGCCCAAGCTGGGCAGTCGAGCTGCCCACCGACTGGTTGGTCATGCGGGAGAAGTTTTGGATGAGCGCGTAGGTGATGGCGTGCTCCTCGAAACGATCGGCCGCGCGGGCGGCGGCATCGACCAAAAAACCATTGCTGCGCTTCTCGCCCAGCCGACCCAGCGCGGTGGCCGCCTCGCGTCGCACCGGGGCCTGATCGCGCTGGAGCAGTCCATGCAAGGTGTCGAGTGCTCCCTTGTCCGCCGCGAGACCGACGGCTTGTGCGGCGGCGATGCGCACTTCCAACGCGGGATCTTCCAACGCAGCGCGCACTTCCGCGCGGGCCTTGGGGGAACCGATGCGGAACAAGGCCCAAACCGCCGCCGCCCTGGCCTCCGCATTGGCGGACTTGCGCCGGACTTCAGCGAGTGGGGCGACTGCGGCGGCGCCTTGCTTCACCAACGCTTCCACGGCTCGGTCCACCACCGCCGGGCGTGAATCATCGATCAGCCTGGCCAGCGCAGCGGGCGACTGTTGCTGCCAGTTCAGGCGCTCGCCGCGTGGGTCCAGAATTTTGGCGGTCTCGGCGAGGCGCACGCGGTAGATGCCGCCCTTGAACTCCGGCTTGCTGATGCGCGAGAGCGGGCACTGGTCCACATACCAGCCACCGGTGTCCACCACGAGCAGGCTGCCATCGGCGTCCTCCAGCACGTCGCACGGGTGGAAATCCGGATCACTGGAGACGAGAAAATCAGAGTCATCGGTGCGGAAGGTGGCGCCAGCACGATGGACAACATGCCGCTGCACACGGTGCGGATTAAACTGCGCGCTGAAGAGGTTGCCGCGGAATTCCGGTCCGAAGCTGGTGCCGCGATAGCGCGCAAGGCCGGCGGGCGCGATGCGCGCGAACCGCGTCATGGGCGGCATGAGTTCGCCGGTGAGCTTGAACTCGGCGACGCTCTCGTGCCACTTGCTGTAAACGCCGCCGTGCAGGAAGTGCATGAGCCCGTCGCGCTGGCCGTGCTGCGGATTCACGAAGTAGGTCATCGTGCCGACCATTTCGCCCGCCGGCGTCCAGATGACTTCAACGGGGTTGTCGAACCCACCGCCAGCGAAGGACTGGAGTTGCGTGCCATCGGGACGCACCCGCCAGATGCGCGCGGCGAGACCCTTCAAGTTCGTGCCCTCCTTCGTCTTGATGTCAAAGCCATGCCGGCCATCCGTCAGATACAGCCAGCCGTCCGGCCCAAGGAACGGTCCGTGCAGGCTCGCCGTGCCGCGCACATTCCAGCCGCTCAGCAGCACCGTCCGTGAGTCCGCCATTCCGTCGCCATCCAAGTCGTCAAAGCGGAGCAGTTCCGGCGGCGACGCGACGAACAGCGCGCCGTCGTGCCACAGCACGCCCATCGGGATGCCGATGCGATCCACGAAGAAAGTGCTGCGGTCGAAGACGCCATCGCCATCCGTGTCCTGAAGCATGCGGATGCGGCACTCGGGTGCCTGCGACATAGCCAAGCCGCGGATGTTCTTGCCCGAGGATTCAGCGAGGAATAGCCGGCCGCGTTCATCCAGCGCGCCAAACATTGCGTAGGGCGCGAGGTCCGGTCCGGCGGCGAGCTCCACCTTGAAGCCCTCGGGCACGCGCAGAGCGGCCAGCCCGGCGGGTTGCGGGGCCGCTGCAGTGGGCAGACAAAGAGAGAGGCTGAAGAGCCCGAGGAGAAAAAAGCGCGCCGGTTTCACGCGCAGAGACTAACAGAAGGCAGCCCAGCCGCCAACCGGGAGCTTGGCCGGAGCGCGCCGGCGGTTCACAGCGCCTTCTTGTGCAATTGCAGGTGCGCGGCGGCGATGAAGCCCCGGAAGAGCGGATGCGCGGCGTTGGGCTTGCTGAGGAACTCCGGGTGAAACTGGCTCGCCACGTAGAACGGGTGGTCCTTCAGCTCGATGATCTCCACCAGCTTGCCGTCCGGCGAAGTGCCGCTGAAGGCAAAGCCCGCCGCTTCGTAGCGTTCGCGGTAGGCGTTGTTGAACTCGTAGCGGTGGCGATGGCGCTCCAGCACGACAAACGCGCCGTAAAGCTGCTGCGCACGGCTGCCCATCACGAGCTGGCAGGGCTGCGCGCCCAGCCGCATCGACCCGCCCTTCTTCGTCACCTTACGCTGGTCATCCAGCAGCGCGATCACCGGGTGCGGCGTGGCCGGATCGAACTCGGTCGAGTGCGCGCCCTTGAGCCCGAGCACGTGGCGGCCGAACTCGATAGTGGCGATTTGCATGCCCAGGCAAAGCCCCAGGTAGGGCACCTGCTTTTCCCGGGCATACTTGGCCGCGAGGATTTTGCCTTCCGTGCCGCGCTCGCCAAAGCCGCCCGGCACGAGGATGCCGCCCAGGCCCTTCAGGATTTTTTCCGGCCCGTTCTTCTCAATGTCCTCGGAATCAATCTTCTCGATTTCCACACCGCAGTCGTTGGCCACGCCACCGTGGATGATGGCCTCGTAAACCGATTTGTAGGCGTCCTGGAGCTCAATGTATTTGCCCACCACGCCAATGCGGACCCGGTGCTGGGGCGCGATGAGCTTGCGGATGATCTCCTGCCAGGGCGCCATGTTGGCCGCCGGCACGGTGAGGCCCAGCACGCGGCAGACGAGGTCATCCAGCCGCTCGCGCTGGAGCATGAGCGGCACCTCGTAAATCGAGTGGTCAACGTCCTTGTGCTCCACGACCGCCTCGAAGGGCACGCTGCAAAACATGGCCATCTTCTGGCGCAGCTCCTTGTCGAGGGACTTCTCACAACGGCACACGAGAATGTGCGGGCTGATGCCGATTTCGCGCAGCTTGGCCACGCTCTGCTGCGTGGGCTTGGTCTTCAGCTCGCCCGCCGCCTTGATGAACGGCACGTAGGTGACGTGGATGAAGCAGACATTGTGCGGGCCGACCTCCTGGCCGAACTCGCGGATGGCCTCCAAGAACGGCAGCCCCTCGATGTCGCCGGTCGTGCCGCCCACCTCGGTGATGATGACATCCACCTTGGCGTCATCCGCCAGCACCTGGATGCGGCGCTGGATTTCATCGGTGACGTGCGGGATGACCTGGACGGTCTTGCCGAGGTAGATGCCGTTGCGCTCGTTGTCGAGGACCTGCTGGTAAACCTGGCCGCTGGTGGTGTTGTTCTTGCGCGAAAGCTTGGTGCTGGTGAAGCGCTCGTAGTGCCCGAGGTCGAGGTCCGTCTCCGCGCCGTCATCCAGCACATAGACCTCGCCGTGCTGGTAGGGCGACATGGTGCCGGGATCAAGGTTCAGGTAGGGGTCGAACTTCTGCAGCGCGACCTTGAGACCGCGATTCTCCAGCAGCGTGCCCAGCGCGGCTGCGGTGAGTCCTTTGCCCAGGGAACTGACCACGCCGCCGGTGACGAAAATGTATTTCATGAAAAGCGTAACGGCGGGAACCACAAGCGCTGTGGCACCCGCCGGAGCCGTAGGTTAGGAACCCGCCCCCCGGCGGGCAATGGTTAAAAACTTGGCACCGCCGCAGCGCGAACCTCTGCCCTACCGCCAAGGCTGCCGGATCACCGCAGTGGAGGCAGCGCAGCAAAGGCCCGGGCAAAGCGTTCGCCAAGGGTGAGCTTGGCCACCTTGTTGAAATGCAGGGCATCGGGCATCTGGCCCCGGAGATCCGTCGTGTCAAAATACCCGATGTCCGCCCGCCGGGCCGCCAAACCGGCGTGCTTGGCCCGGACCACATCGCGCGTGGCCCCGGCAGCGGCGATGCCGCCAATCACCGCGCGCATGCCGGTCGCTTGCGGCAAATCGGCACGGAGATTCGCCAGGAGCTGCTCGAAACGTTGGTCGGCCATGGCCGCCTCGGCCGCCGAATCACTCTCTCCCTGCAGATACAACAGCCCCGCCATCTCAAACGTGTGGCCACCCGCTTGCAAGTGAGCGGCCGCGGCCTGCACCGTTTTCACGAGATGCTCATACATGTGCGCGTCGGCCCCACCCTTCGACCAGAAGGAATTGCCGCCCCCGCCACGGCTGGCCTTGATGATGCCCAGATTGGTCACCCCGGCCCGAAAGTGACTGCGGCCGAAGGCCATCTCCGGCCCCCAGTGAGTCGCGCTGCCCTTGTAAAACCCGCCCTGCTGAGCCTGCAACTTGGTGAAGCCGCCGTCCGAGCTGCCCAGAGAAGTCTTCGCGTTGGCCAGGTTGTGCCAGAAGAAGCGAATTTGCGCATCTACCGGATCCGGACCGGGTGAAGGATCCGCTTCACCGCCATCCGTGGTGCCCAGGGAATTGGACTGCCCGGTGAGCAGGAAGAGCTGGTAGTGCGCGGCAGTGGCTGGCGTGGCCAAGGTGATCCAGCCAGCGAGCAGCAGGAGAGGCAGCTTCATCGGCGCGAGGGCGAAAGTTGTCCGCGCAGATACGCGGCGACCCGCTGGTTGGCATCCGCGACGAGCTTCGGGTCCGCGCCGCGCAACCCATGTTCCCCGCCGGGCACGGTGATCAATTCATGCTTCACCCCGTTGCGGCCGAGTTCCCGGGCCATGGCTGTCGAGCACGCGTAGGGCACATCGGTGTCCTCCGTGCCGTGGACCATGAGAATGGGTGGGTAGTCCGGCGTGATCAGCCGCAGTGGGCAATATGGTTTGAGCTGCGCGGGCTCCTTCGCGGAGTCCATGCCGGTGACGCCAGCCGCCCAAGCACCCGTTTGCCGCAGATGACGATAGTAATTGCCGCGCGCCTTGGCCACCGCCGGATCGTCGGTGTTGGTCAGCACCTGACCTCGGTTGACCGCCGCCAGCGCCTCTTCGCGGTCAACGGGCATGCCGTGGTGGGATGATCTGGCCAGCGCCCATTCGCCATCAATGTCGCCGTAACCCCAGTAAGCCAGCAGCGCGCTCGGCCGGGGCGTGACGATGGCCCCGGCCAGCATGGTCAGAAAACCGCCCGCCGAGCCACCCGCCACCACCACCCGCCGGGTGTCCGCATGGAACAACCGCGGCCCTTCAGCGTGCAGCCAGCGGAAGGCATCCCGCAAATCCTCGGCAATCGCCGGGAGCTTCACCTCGGGAGCGAGCCGGTAATCCAGCGACACCAAAATCCACCGCTCCTGGGTGCAGAGCTCCACCAGGCTCTTCGGCAACTGGGTGCGGCTGCCCACGATGAGCGCGCCCCCATGCAGCCAGACCAGGACCGGTCGCGCTTCCGTGCCCGGCGGACGCAGCACATCGGCTGCGATCTTCACCGCGCCCACCGTCTTGTAAACATGCGTGGTCTTGTTCAGCGCAGTCGGCTCGGCGGCCGTCACCGCGACACAGGCCGTAAGGCCGAACAACAAACCAGCCACCCAGCCCTCCGGCGAGTGGCCCAAATCAACCGGTGACGATACGGGGTTCATGGTTTTCGCACGGGCAGGTGACGCTCCAAATCACGCAGGGCAACCACGCGGCATCCCTGCTCCTTCAAGTAGGCCATGTAGCTTTCAAACTTCGCCGGGTCCGTGTTGACCCACGGATGCTTGCGGTCCGGCACACCGTGGAAAGTCATCACAGCGACCTTCCCCTCCTTCGCCAGCGCCACCGCCGCCTTGAACGTTTCCAAGGTCGAATCAGGTTTGCCATCGAAGGCCTGAGGCAAGGTGAGCGGCTCGTCCACCTGGGGATCAAAACCCCGCGCCCCGCCCGCCCGCGCAAACCGATAACCCCGCGCGCGCAGCAGCTTCACGGCCGCGTCGCTCGTCTGGTAGGCCGGATAGCAAAAGCTCACCGGCCGTGGAATGCCCCGCTGGAGGCACTGCTGCTCGATGTATTCCACATCGGCGGCCAAGTCCTCGGGTTTCTGCCGCGGCACGCCCAGATGCCGGCGCGTGTGGTTCCCCACCTCAAAGCCCGCGTCGTGCAATCCCCGGATCTGCTCCCACGTCATGTAGTTGGTCTTGTCCGTGGCGAACTCAAAACCCTCCGTGATGAAGAACGTCGCGCCAAAGCCCAACCGCTTGAGCAGGGGCGCCACGAACGTGGCGTGACTTGCCACGGAATCATCAAACGTCAGCACCACCAAGCGGTCCGGCACCCGCTCTTGTGCCCTTCCCGCAGTGACGCACGCAATCAACAGACAGGCAGCGAACCAGTGTTTCATGCCGCCGATTCTAGGCCGTGGCTGGATTGCCGCGCCATGCCAATTAACTGTCAAGCCAGTCGCTCTTTGCAGCGACCACCCAATCAAGTGACCGAGGGGCAAGACAGAGGTGGAAAATCGGTGAGCGTGGAGCACCGGTCTCCGACCCGGCGCGCTGATTCGGCAGCTTGGCGATACAGGCGCTCGACATTCGAATGTCGAGCTACGCGGCAAGCCTGCAAGCGAAGCGGGCAGGAAGCTTCAATCTTCCTGCCCGTAATTTTCCTGTCCAAGCACTTCGCTGCCTGGCTCGGCGTGCCGCCTCACTTAGACTGCAACCGGAACTCGCCGTTGTTCCCATTGGAGGCCTTGTAGCTGCCGTTGAGCCCCTTGCCGGCGACAGTCGCGGACCACTGGTAGTCGAAACCGTCCACCTTGGTCGTGCCGGTCAAAGCGGTGTTTGCCCCGTTTGGCTTGGGCGTCATCAACGCGGTATAGCTGATGGGCTTGCCCAGCGCAGTGCCGGTGAACTTGGCGATCCACTGCCCGTTCTGCTCGCCGATGACGGTGCAGATGAGCTGACCGGAGGTGTTGTATTTGCGGTTGTTCCAAGTGCCGGACCAGGCCTGATTCACCGGCACATTGCCCTTCTTGGGCGCGTCGGCTGCGCCGACCGGGCGGCTGGGTGTGATGAAGAAGATGAGCGCGAGCAGTCCCGCCAGCAGGAGGGTGGCGCGCTTGGCGGGGTGGGAGCTGGGCGTGGCGTGCATCGGAGGGCAAATTGTGCTCATGGGCTTGGGGATTTCGACGTTGGCCGGGATCATAGCAGCGCGGCGCGACTCGCGCGCTACAGAATTAACCTCAGGGCTGGCTGCTGGTCGACGGGGGATTCGTGGCAGGGCTAGCAGCGCCGGAGTCGGGTCGTGCGCGGCGGAGCGGATGTTCCTTATCCAGCGTTCCGGACTTCAGCAGGACGAACACCGCGAACGCCAGCCCCAGCGCGAGG
>CAIPBN010000310.1 GCA_903863315.1 uncultured Verrucomicrobiota bacterium
CGCTGCGCTTCAGAAAGCGGGCGAGTTTGCGGGCTTGCTGCCTGCCTTCGGGCGAAAGGGGGCGGAGCGCATCGTCCGGGCCATCGAGAGCGGCCGCGTGGCGGAGAAAGTAGAGTCGCATCTGGGTGATGAAATCAGGTCTTGGACTTGCCGGGTGGAGCGTGTCCGCGCGGGCGTTTGCCGGGTGGTGCTACGGCTGGGGCTGAAACACAATCCGGCTGAAGGCGCGCGGGGCGATCTCAGCCTTGCCGAAGCTGGTGCTGTTCACCCGCACGGCTTTCTCCGTCCAGCTTTCCAGTGCAAAGGTCAGGCTGCCGCGACCGGCGAAGAAGGCGCGGATTTCGCCGGGCTGCAGGGGCGCGGGCTGGCTGCGGTCGGTGGCCAGGTCCAGTTGGGCGATGCGTTCGATGGGCACTTCAATGGGGCCGCTGGCGGTGGCGAGACGGAATTTGCCGTCCTTCCACTCGATCACCTGGCCCACCACCGAATCGCGGTTCACGAGGCGCGCGACATCGTCCTTCACATTGGCAACGAGCGGGGCGACGTGTTCATCCAGGCGGCCGTCCCACTCGGTGATGCGGAGGTTGGCGAGGCGCAGCGGGCCCTGGCCTTGATGCACAAAGCGGATGCCGGTGCCACGCGCGGCGAAGCCCTCCGGGTCCACCCACTGCTTGGCCACCACACCGTTGATGAGGAGCGTCAGGCTCTTCTGTTCCCGGCTGCTCTTGATGGCGATGCGGGCTTGGTTGGTCTGCTGGAGCGTGGGGATGATCGCCATGCCAATCTGGCGGATGGGTTCGTTCTGCCGCACTAGCAGGACTTGGGTGGAGTAGCTGTTCACTTGCAGGCTGTAGAAGGGGCAGAACGGCGGTTCCTTGGCCGTGTCCGCCAAGCGCACCGGCTGGAGGGAATCAGTGTAGAGCGCGATGGCCAGCGCGAAAGTGCCGCGCCACGCGAGGTCGAATTCCATGCTCGATTCGGGCGGGAGCTTCACGTCGCGGGCGATGGACGCGGACTGAGCGGCCACAAACGCGCCGTTGAGGAAATGCCATTCGCCCGCGTTGGCCACGCCGGGCAGGCCCTTGCCGTGCGTCCAGCCGTCCATTCCATCGGGGCCGGCGAAGATTGCGCGCGGGGCGCCGCCCGCCGGCCGCAGCGCGGCAACCCGGGCGCGGGGCAGTGTGAGCGGACCGGCGAACCAGGTGTCCAGCACGAGCTCGCGGGCGTTGAGCGAGGTGAGGTTGCCGGAGAGTTCGTCGCCGTTGGTGAGGCGCACGAAGCAGAAATTCGGCGAGCCGGCGGGCGGGGCTGGCTGCGCGCCCAGATGGACTTCCGCCAGCGCGCCGGGAGTGAACTGCATCGCGGCCGGAGCATCGGCGTGCCGCCAGCGCAGGCCGTTGGTCGGCGTGATGGATTCGAGCTGGCCCGTGAGGAGGTCGCCGTTGCGGAAGAGCAGGGCGTGCGGGGCGGCCAGCGTATTCAACGCGCCGAGCACGAGCAGCAACGCGAGGCACGCTCGCCCGCGCAGCCGCTGGCAACTGGGTTGGAAGGCCGGGGTCATCGCTCGAAAAGCTGTTGTGCCTCCGTGCCAAAAAACGGGAGGTCGGGCGTGGCGGGTTCACGTCCGGGGTTGAAGCGCAGGTGGCGCACCCACCGGCTGTCGAATTGCAGCGCGCCGAAGTGCGGGCTGGCTCCGGCCAGTTGCCGGCCATCCCAGCGGGCCTCCCGCAGCGCGATGGTCTCGCCGCTGCTCAGGCGGGCGTGCAGTTCGCCGGGCGGTGGATTGGTGGCGGGCGGGCGGAGCGGGGCGAAGACAATGTGGGTCACGCGGGTCAGCGGGATCTGCAGCCGGCCGGCGGGCAGGTTGAGGGTGAGCTTGCCGTCTTGAATGCCTTCAGCCTGCCCCTCAGCCCGATCCTGGTTGGCGAAGCGGACGAGATGGCCGGTGAGGTTCGTCACGCTGAAGTCGTCCTCGATGGGGCGGCCATCCCAGGTGGAGAGCTTGATGCCGCTGATCTGCACGCCGTTGTTCAGCGAGAAGAAGGAGACGCCCGTGCCCGGCACCGTGGCCGGCCGGCCGGCCTTCACCGCCTCAGCCACCTTGGACGGCAGGTCAGGGTCGAGCCCCGGCTGGTTCTTCAGCGCGTTAGGATCATTCCATTGCTGGATGTGCTTGCCGTCCACGAACAAGTTGAGGGTGCCGACGTTCAGGTCCGCGCGGATTTCGATGTGCATTTTCTTGCCCGGCACAAAGCCCGGAAACTGGGCCTGGCCAAGGTGCTGCATGCCGAAGTTGCCCTGCCCGCGCATCGCGTTCACGTAGCCGAGGCCGAAGTTGAACTGGTAGCCGGAGCTGGCGAAGTTGAAGCGGTTCACCGCGTCCGTGTAGAGGCTGAAGTAGAGGTTGAACGCGTTGGCCGCCGCCACCTCGAACTCCACGCGCGTCTGCGGCGGCAGCTTGAAGTCGCGCCCGAGGAAGGCGTTCGCGCCGCCGCTCAGGACGCCATCACGGAACTGCCACGAGGTCGGCGTGGGACCGGCATTCCAGCCCTCCAGCCCGTCCGGACCGTTGTAGAGCGTGGCGATGCCGCGGGCGAGAAAGGCGACCGACTGCACCTCGGTCCGGGGGGCGCGCAGCTTGCCGGCGAACCACGTTTCCAGCTCGATGTGCCCCGCATCGAGGCCCAGCAGGTGGCCGGTCAGCTCGTCCCCGTTGGTGAAGCGAAAGCGGCAGGAGGGATGCGCGCTGGCCGGTGGGGGCGGCGGTGCGGCCTGGGCGAAACGGATCTGGTGGGCGTTGCGCGGGAGAAATTCGAGCGGCGCAGCCGACGCCGGGTGCTGCCAGCGGATGCCCTTCTGCGGGGCAATCGCGGTCAGGCTGCCATGCAACGTCGAGCCATCCAGCAGTTGAAAGACATCCACGGCTGGCTGGGCGTGGGCGGAGAGGGTGAGGACCAGCAGCAACGCGCCGAGCCAGAGGCAGTTGCCAGCGCTCGTCTGCCGTCCGTGCGCGGCTGCGCGAAGGCTGGCGGGGGCCGGCTGCGCAAGGTTGGAGGCCGCAGGTTGATTCACGGGCGCGGGAATAGATGGTCCGTCCCCCCGCCCCATTCATCAGTGACGGCCCGCGCGGCGGTGGGGTTGAAGCGCAGGGATCGCACCGCGGCCGGCTGCAACCGGAGCTGGCCAAAGACCGGGCTGGTGGCGGTGATGACTTCGCCCTCCCAGCGTTCAAGGGCCAGCGTGAGCCGCTCGTTGCGATGCAGCGAGAGCTGGACAGCGCCGGAGTTGGTGGTCGTGGCGGCCGCCGGGGTGGGCAATGCGATGGTCGCCACCCGGGTGATCGGAATTTCCAGCCGTCCGCCGGCGGCCTGCAGGACGAGCCGGTTCTGCTGGATTTCCTGGATGGCCCCGCTGGCTCGGTCCTGGTTGACGAACTTCACCGTCGCCTCCTGGGCCTCCGCCTCCGCTGGCGTCTCCCCGGCCGCTCCGTCCCACGGGCTGATGCGGATGTTGCCGACCCGCAGCTTGGCATTGACGTTGAAATTGTAGAACACGATTCCCGTGCCGTTGCCCGGACGGCCCAGACCTCGCCAATCCTGGACTTTCTCGCCGTCGGCCAGGACGGTGACGGACTCCTTGTCCGTATCGAGCAGGAAGGTGAGGCGCACGGAATTCTTGTTCACCATCTGCGGCACGCGCGCCGAGGTGACCGCGCCGCCGCTCCGGCGCATCGGGTAAAGCAGGCCGCTGGCCGAGGAGTAAAACTGCCAGCCGTCGCTGAAGTCGAAGTGCTCCACGCTCCGGGTGTAAAACTGGAATCGGAAGTAAGGCTGGCCCTTCCACGCCAGATCGAACTCCACGCGCGCCTTGGCGGGCAGGTTGCATTCGCGCCCGAGCGTGCCGGTGCTGACGGAGTAAAAGGCTCCGTTGCGGAAGACCCACGATGGTCCGGCGGGAGCGGCTGCCGGGACATCGCCTCCGCCGGCCGGCTGCGCAAATGGAACCGCTGGTGGTGGCACCGGCAGCGCGGCGATGAGCGGGGCAGGGGGCAGTTCCTCGAACGGTGCCATTTTGCCGGCGAGGCGGCGCTCCAGTAGATGAACTTCCGCGCGGAGCATGGCGGAGAAGCGCGCAGTCTTGACGGGGTCGTGCTGCCAGTCCGGCGGTTGCTTAAACTCGGCAAACCACTGTTCGAGGACGGCGCGCGAAGTTTGCTTTTCAGCCAGCGCGGTGCGGACCAATTCGGACTTGAGAAGGTCGGCGAGCGTCCGGGTCTTTTCGGCAGCGGCCACGAGCGGTTCAAGTTCGGCGTCGGCGAGCACCTTTCGCGCAGGCTTCGCCGTAGCCGCAGCAGGGGGCAAGCCTGCCGCTGGCAGTTTGGGAAGCGCATCGGCGGGGGCAGCCTTTTCCAGCCTGCGTTGAATCTCTTCTCTCACCCGCTGCAGCACGGCCGGCTCCACCGCCGGCGCAGGCGGTTGGATAAGGTTTTGCTGAACCAGCGGCGCGGCGCGAATCACGCGCGGGCCCAGGAGGTTGGCGGCCGGGGGAGGAATGGGCACGGCGTCGCCTGCCGCGCCCGCTGCCGCATGGCTCGCCAGGCGCTGCCCATCCTTCAAGGCCATCTCCCATTGGGTGATGTAGTCCACGAGCGTCTTCTCGCCCTGCCGGCTTAACTGCACCGTGAGGGCGTTGAACAAGGCCAAGGCTTGGCGCTCGCGCGGTGCGGGACGGCTCACCGGCACAGCCGCCGGGGCTGGCAGGCGCGGCGGTGGCGGGACTGCTGCGGGCGGGATTTTTTGTTCGACGAGCGCCTCGGCCTCCTTCAGCCGCTTGGTCAGGGCTTCTTTGACCACCGGGGTGGCGTTGTCGCCGAGCCGCGCAAGTTCCACCTTGAGCTGGGCCACGAGCTCTGGTGGCGCGGGTGCTTTTGGTTCCGGGGCCTTGGGGACCGCTGGCTCCACAACGCGGAACCGATTGGCTGGTTCGGGTGCTGGCACGACGTTGTTGAAAAACACATCGCCCGCGCGGCGGAACACGGGGTTAGCGTTGCCACCTGCGCTGATGCGCCACTCATCTGCCGCTTGTGGACCTTCGTAGGTCGGCTGGTCGGCGTGCAGGAAGGTGAGGCTGGACAAGCCCGCGCGCTGGCCCCGCAGGCGTCCTGCAAACCAAGTCTCCAGCTCAAACCGCTCCCCGTCCAGCGACACCAACTGGCCCTCGACCTCGTCCCCGCCCGCCAGCCGGAGGCGGCAGAGCGGCGCATGGTTGGTGGGAGGCTGCGGGGCGGGGCGGGAAAACTGGACGGCGTTGAGATTGCTCGTGCTGAACTCCAGTGGTTGCCGGGCATTCGGGTGCTTCCACAGCAGCACGTCCGCACGCACGGAGAGCAGTTCGCCGCGCAGGAA
>CAIPBN010000311.1 GCA_903863315.1 uncultured Verrucomicrobiota bacterium
AGGCGGAGGAAGTCGTCGCCGTAGCCGCGGGCGCGGACGTAGTCGGCGACGGTCATCGTGGCAAACGCGGGGTCCGTGAGCGCGGCGATGGCCTCGGTGTTGAAGCGGTTGACTTGCACGAGCATTCGCCAGAAACGCGGGCGGAGGAGGTTGCGGCGCTGAGCGAAGAGGTGGTTTAGGCTGCTGCCGCTGAACTCGATGCCGCTGGGCCGGTGCTGGACGCTGAAGGACATCTGGGTCGGCTTCACGCGCACGCCCAGTTCGCGGAAGAGGCGGGTGAGGTGCGGGTAGGTGACCTCGTTATAGACCATGAAGCCGGTGTCGAAGGCGACGTGGCCGGAGCCTTCGGGGACGGCGATGGTGTTGGTGTGGCCGCCGGGGTAATCCGCCTGCTCGAAGAGCGTGAGGTCGAAGCGCGACTGGAGGAAGTGCGCGCAGCCCAGGCCGGCAATGCCGGTGCCGATGATGGCGAGACGGGGCATTCGAGAAGGAGAAGAACGGGGAAGAAGTCAGCCCAGCACGTCCAGCGGCGTCCAGTGGCACTTGATTTTGTTCGCCTTGCAGAACTGGAACCAGCGACGGCTGCCCACCAGTTTGTTGATATGCGGAAGGTCCAGTTCAGGGCCAAAGCGCTCGCGATATGCCACGTCGGGCTTGCCAGCTTTCTCGATGCTGGCACGGTCCAATGCCAGCAGGCTGTCAAATGGCTCCTGTGCATCAGGCCTCCACGGACCGATATAAGGATTCCCGCTCCCATCTAGCCATCGGTTCTTCGGGGACAACGCCAGCGCCGCAGTGATGTCCACGTGCCAATAGCGGCATTTTATGCGCTCCGCGCCATCTCCGACTACGGGCAGAGGACGAGTGATGCTGAACCCGGTAAGCCCTGAGTTCTCCAGCAGCCGCCTCCCTTCGTCCGACACCCCTGGAATTCCAAACTTGATGGAGAAAAAATGCAGCCCGCTCTTGCGGAAACTGTTGGCCGTCGCAGTTGGTGTTTCGTTCCTCATGTCGCCCATGTTAATGTGGAACTGCCCCTGCGCTACCTCACTGCTCGCGGCGCCCAGATAGGATTCAGGCTCGAACCACACATACTCCGAACGCTCGCATTCGGCGGGAGTGTAATGACACGTCGCGCTTAACGAGTAGAAGCCAGAGTGCTTTTTGAGCTTGTCCTTGCTCTGACATTTTGGGAACCGCTTCATCCCCAATGCTTTTAGCCTTTCAGTTAAGATGCAAAAATCCGCGTCATTCAAGGCATCGGGCATGAACCAAGAAAGGCTGGCATCCTCTTCATAAAAACGCCCGGTTCCACGCTTGAGAAACCAATCAAAGTCTGCCGGACTCTTACATTGTGCTCGTTCTATGCTCAACCGCGCTCGAACTTTCATAGCCTGAATTTGCCGCAAGTTTCGGCGCAGCGTGCCTCAGTCGGGAAACAACGAAAAGGCATTTGCATATCCGCTCATGCGTTCGTCGGCTCGCCGAGTCACTACGGGGGAAATGCCTTCGCTCAGCCGGGATCTGCGCTCAGGACAGCTTCAGCGGCCCACCATCACACAGGGCGGCCTTGCCGAAAGTTTCGAGGCGGTGGCCCATGGCGTGGGCGAGGGCGAGGTGCAGGCGGTTGTGCGCGACCTTGTCCAGCTTGAGCGAGCGGCCCATCTTGAAACCGGGCGCGCCGCCGACGAGGAGGAACGGGATGTTGTCCAGCGTGTGGGAGTTGCCCTTGCCCAGCTCGTTGGTCCACACGATGAGCGTGTTGTCGATCATCTTGCCTTCGCCGCCCGGCTCGGGCGTGGTGGCGAGCTTCTGGACGAGGTAGGCGAGTTCGCCGGCGAACCACTTGTTGATTTTGGTCAGCTTGGCGACGGCGTCGGCGTTGTTGTCCGGCTCATGCGATAGCGAGTGGTGGCCGTCCTTGATGTCGAGCCAGTTCATGCGGGCCATGCCGACGGACTTGGTGAACTGGAGGGTGGCGACGCGGGCCATGTCGTTGACGAAGCTGTTCACCAGCAGGTCAATCTGCATCCGGCTCAGGCGCGGCAGGTTGTCGTTCTGGTCGGCGACGCCATCGCCCAAGGTCGGCGGGGCAGCGTTGAGCTTCTGCTGCTTGGCGTTGGCGATCTCCTGCTCCATCTGGCGGACGAGGGCCTGGTGTTCTTCAAGCAGGCGGCGGTCCTCGGCGCTAATGAGCTTGCCGATTTTCTGGAGGTCACCCTTCACGGTGTCGAGGACGCTCTGGAGGTTCTCCTTGTCCTTCATCTGCCCGTAGAGCTTCTCATACATCTGGTAGGGGTCGGAGATGGGCGCGATGGGCTTGTTCGCGCCGGCGTAGCTCATGCGGGTCCAGGGGTCGGCGCGGTCCGTGACGCCGACGCCGAATTCAAGCGAGCCGAAGCGCGTGCGGGTGTCGTCGCTCTTCTGGAGGTGGTTCTTGATTTCCTGGTCAATGGAAATGCCGCTGGCCCAGCCCGCGGGTGCGCCGCCGCCGCCCATGAT
>CAIPBN010000312.1 GCA_903863315.1 uncultured Verrucomicrobiota bacterium
CCAATGCCCTCGAAGCTCGGCGCGTCCATCGCCAGCTCCGGCGCGCCCGCCTCGGTGGTGTGGCACTTCGCACAGCGGGCCTCGAAGAACGTCTCACGCCCGAGCCGCAGCTTGTTCTGCCGTGCGAGGGCCTCGTTGCCCACGGCGCGGCTCACCATGCCGGAGTTGATGGGCTCCCACAGCGAACCCTTCTCCGACCACAGCAGCTTGAGCATCGCGTCGCCGCTCGCGGGGCTGGTGAACGTGACCTTGAGTGCGTTGTTGCCCTTGCTGAGGCGGATGGGCTTCGTCGGGTCGCTGGCTTTCTTCCCATCGCCGGTGAACTCGATGACGGTGTTGGTGCCCAGCTCGACCTTCACCGCGCCACTGGCCTCGACCTTGAACAGAAAGTCGCCGCGCAGATCCACGGAGATGAACCCGGTGAGGGTGGCGGTGAACTTGCCGGCGGGCAGAAAGGGCGTGGGCGGCTGCCCGGCGGGGACGTAGAGCCAGGCGTTCGGCGCACCGACCGTGTCACTGGCCGCACCGACGGTGTAGGTCACCGCAAGGCCCGGCTCGGTCTTCACGGGTTGGGCAAAAGTGGACGCGGCGAGGAACGACGCAGCGAGCAGGCTGCGGAGAATGAGTTGAGTCATCGTCATGGGCAGTGGTCAGGCAGACGCTCGGAGGGTTGTAGCGAATTCCAAGGCGGAGACAAGCGCGGCGGGAACCCGTGCCGGCGACTTGCAGTCGCCGTCCGTGCATTGAAGCAGAAAGTGGCGCTTCACCCGCAACGCGGCGGCTGGAAGCCGCCGGCACGGCGCGTCACGGAATCACGTTGATGGTGTGCAGCACGTCCTGCTTGAACTCGACGCCGCCCGCCGTCTTGAGCTGGAACTTCAGGATCTGTTGGTTCACGGGCTTCAGCGCCGTGATGGCGAGGGTCACGGTCTTGCCGTCGGCGGAGAGCTTGGCGGCGGTGATGTCGAGCTTGTCGTGGCCCTTCTTCTCCGGGTTCTCCACTGAGAACTCGGGAGAACCGTAGTTGCTGGTGCGCTGGTAATTCCACCGCTCGCCGCTGTAGTTCTGCACGTCTTCGGCGGCGGTCTTGTCCAGCGGCTGGGTGAAGGTCAGCGCGACGCCGGCTTTCGTGACGTTCAGCTTCGCAATCGAGACGACGGACTTGCCGGTGTAGCGGATGCGGTCGAAGCCGCCTTCCTTCGCAGCGTTGCTCTGCCAGCCGCGCAGGCCGGCGTTGTAGAGCTGGCCGTCCACAGGGTTGAAGCGCGGACGCATCGCGGAGGAGGTGAGCTTCACGGGGATTTTCACCACACCGCCCTGCGGCTGGCCGCCGATGAATTCCTTGAGGACGAGGTAAATGGAGGATTGGCCGTAGGAGCAGTGGAGCAGCTCGCCGCTGAACGGACCCCACTTCGTGCTGGTCACCCAGGCCTGCCCGCCGCCGGAGTTGTCCCAGCTCTTGGCCAGCCAGCAGAGCGGCTGGCTGAAGGTCTTCACGTCCTTGCCATGTGCGAGGTCCTCGACGCCGTAGAAGCCGCCGGGCTTGACCCAGTTGATGGGGCACATCGGCACCCAGGTGCCCTCGTTGTCGCCGGTGGTCAGCTCGCCGTTGGGGCCGACGCCGATGCCGGTGGGCGCGCGCAGGCCGGTGGCGACCACTTCGAGCTTGTGGCCGTATTTGTCCACCTTCATGAGGCAGCCGGCGTGCTCGGAAATCTCGCCGTTGCCGCCACCGCCGCCGAAGCCGCGACCGCCGCCCTTTACCGGGCCGGCCTTGGCCATGTAGAAGTTGCCTTCCTTGTCCGTGTGCAGGTCAAACGTGAACTCGTGGAAGCCCGGCGAGCTGGTGATGTCGTCGTTGAAGGTCTCGTAAACGTCCGCCGAACCGTCGCCGTCAAGGTCGCGGTAGCGGGTGATTTGGTCGCGGCCCGAGGTGTAGATGACGTCGTCCACGATCTTGAGGCCCAGCGTCTCGAAGCCGCCACTGGCGAAGCGCTTCCAGGTCAGCTTGTCGAGCTTATCGTCGATGCCACTGACAACCCACACGTCGCCGTCCCAGGTGGAGAGCGCGGCGCGCTTGCCGTCCGCGAAGAAGTCCATGCCGCCGAAACGCACGCGGCGGTTCCACGGGTTCGGCACGGGCGGAGTAATCACGTCCTGCACGTAAGCGCCATCCGGCGTGCTGCTCGCGGCGAGAACGCCGTTGGTCACAACGGCCTCGGGCCAGTGGGCCTTGCCGGCCTTGGCGGTGTCGTTGAAGCGCGGCGCGCCCTGTGCGAGCGCGGCGACCTTGCCGGCGCCGGCTGCGTCCGTGCGGGCAATGGCGAGCTTGAAGGCCCCTGCCCCGGCACCCGCCGGGATACGGAGCAGCACGCGCGCGCCGTCCACGAGTTCGAGCTTCGCGCCCTTGGGAGCGCCGCTGAGTGCGACGACCGTCACCTGTCCGTTCGCGGCGGTGAGCGTGGCTTGGTTGCCTTCCACCTTGCCCTGCGCGCCTTCCACTTCGCAGACGGCGGCGAGGAGTTCCTTCGCATTCTTGCCAAGCGAGATGTTCCGCACGAAGGCCGTGACACCGTCGCGTTCAACGATTTCCGCGCGCTCCTTGATGGGCGTGCCGAGAACTTCGTAGCTGATGGTGACTTCCATGCCGTGAACTTGCAGCGAGCTCACACGACCCCACGCGCGCGGCAGCGGGCCGTAGGGTTCCTTGCGCGGGTCTTTGAACGAGCCGCTGGCATCCGCCCAGCCGGGCTGCACGCGCAGACCAAACTGCTGCTCGCCAATCAGCTCCGGATGCCCGCCGTGCGAGCCGTCGAAGGTCACGCCCTTCGTCGAGACAAAGCCTCCGGTCCAGCCTGCGCTCCAGCGCAGCAAATCCTGGTCAAAGCACATCGCCGCGTTCGTGCCGAGGCGGATGGCTATGCCCTTGTTGGCGTCGTTCTTGCCAGGGAACTTCGCGCCGATGCACGCCTTCAAGAACGGGAAGTCGTCTTGAATGAGGCCGGGCTTCACCGCCGGGGCGGCGGCTTTCTTCTCGGCCTTCTTCTCCGTCTTCGCGTCGGCAGCGAAGAGCACCGTGGTGGCAAAAGCAAACGCGGTTCCGAGGGCTAATGGGCGGGCGAGTTTCAAGGAGTTCAAATTCATGTTCAGTGGATAAATGCCGCGCGCCGCCCAAGTCGGCTGACCGGGGCGGCGCGCGAACGGGGCTTTCGACCTAGTCGCAGGAACGTTCATTCAACCGGATAGCCAGGAGACACCGCCGGACACATCTTGCCCCCGCAGCCGAGCCGGCGGGGACGCAGGCGCTACGTAGCGCCGGCCTCCGGCCGGCCGTGCCGCAAGCGTCCCCGCTTGCCCG
>CAIPBN010000313.1 GCA_903863315.1 uncultured Verrucomicrobiota bacterium
TGGCCTGCTGTCTGCTGGACAAAGGCGATGACGCGATGTGGCTTGAAGCCTGGAAGAAGATGGGCAGCAAGGACCGCGCAGCGTTTAAGGCTTTGGAAGCAATGCGCGACAACTACCGCAGCGCGATGGATGCTTGCGCTAAGTCCGACGACAGCGACGGATTCGCGCAAATGAATGACGAGCTCAGCGACGAACAAGCCCGCTATATATACCGCCTGATTACCCCAGAGGCTCAGGCAATGATGACTCACCAACGCAAAAAGGCAGCAGCATGAGCTACGACAACGACAATCAAGGCGCGGTGTGGCGCAATGAAAAGAAAACGCAGGACACGCACCCGCACTTCACCGGCAGCGCGACGGTCAACGGCGTTGAGTATTGGGTGTCCGCCTGGAAGCGGGCAGAAGGCGCGGCCGAAAAAGCGCCGCTGTTGAAGTTCAGATTCACCGCCAAGGAAAAGCGCGAGGAATCACATCCGGTTGCACAGAATCACGGCCCGGACTTTGACGACGATATCCCGTTTTGATAGACGGCAACACAGTGTTAATGCTCCTGCTGGCCGCTTTGGTGCTGGTGGGGGCGAGGTTGAAGGCATGAGAGATTGCAAATACCACGATAAGACATGCCCCTGCCAAGACGGAGACGCTTGCCATTACGAAGATTGCGGCGACACTAAAGGATGGGACCCGCGTTATGTGCTGCTGGCCCGCATCGCTGCGCTTGAGGCGCTGTTGGGGGAGGCTCCGCATGACCCTAAATGCAAAGCCGTCAGGCCATTAGTGTTTAAGATACGAACACGAATCGAGGAGTCGGTCATGGGCGATGAGGGCAGCAGCTTCGGCGCGACAGTGAGGAGGCTCCGAGAGCAGAAGGGGATCGGGCTGCGCAAATTCGCCCAGCAGGTCGCCATGAGCCCGACTTATCTGTCCAAGGTCGAACGCGATGAGTTCAATCCGCCAAGCGAGGAAAAGGTCCTTGCGATCGCGGAAGCGCTGGGGACGGATGCCGATGTGCTACTCGGACTGGCCGGACGCGTGGCCTCCGACTTGGCAGGAATCATCCAGCGAGAGCCGCGAGGTATGGCCACGTTTCTCCGAGCCGCAAATGGGCTTTCGTCGGATGAACTCACAAAGCTCGCCGACGAAATCCGACACCGGAAGCCGTCGAAGGAGTTCGGGGATAAACCATGAGAGTTCTAGTCGCCTGTGAGTTCTCGGGTACTGTGCGCGAAGCCTTTCGCAAGCTGGGCCATGACGCCTGGTCCTGCGACTTGTTGCCTGCGGACGACGCAAGCCCGTTTCACCTTCAAGGTGATTGCCTTGATCATGCAGGCGGATGGGACTTGATGATTGCGCACCCTCCCTGCACGCACCTCGCCTCGAGCGGTGCCAGGTGGTTCAAGGACAAGCAACAAGAGCAACAGGAAGCGATTGAGTTCGTCCGTGCGCTGTGGGCGCTACCCATCCCAATGGTGGCGATGGAGAACCCGATAGGCGTGCTCTCAAGCCGCTTTATGAAGCCGCACCAGATTATTCAGCCGTGGCAGTTTGGTCACGGCGAGACCAAGGCGACATGTTTGTGGCTGAAGAACCTCCCTGCGCTGCTGCCGACGAATGTCGTTGAAGGACGCGAGGCAAGGATTCACAAATTACCCCCGACCCCAGACCGCTGGAAAATTCGCAGCGTGACCTACCAAGGCATTGCGGATGCAATGGCCGACCAGTGGGGCGCGGAAATATCGAAGCTAACAAAGCGAGTGCACGCGGTGAATCGACTTATGTCGTTGGCAGATAGTCAGTCATGAAGGGCAATCAGGCATGACCACAAAAACCCACAATCCCGCAGACAAAGTCGAGCGATGGAAAATTGAGAAGCTGGTGCCTTATGCTCGCAAAACGCTGGCAGGATTTCACAGGCAAAATAGCAACACACGCAGAAACTGGACAACCTTTCGCGGAGGTTACAAATGGCAA
>CAIPBN010000314.1 GCA_903863315.1 uncultured Verrucomicrobiota bacterium
CCCGGCAAGGCCAAGACCACGCGGCGCGGCGAGTGGGAGCGGTTCGGCACCGCCAAGGGCGTCACGGACTTCCTCCGGCAATACCTTGGCGTGCGATTCCTCTACCCCGACCTCGGGCCACGCCAGTCGGTGAAGGACGTGGAGAAGCTCGACTTGCTCGCGTCGCCGGCCTTCGAGTTCCTGCCCACTCCGAAGGTTGTCGTGCCGGCCGACTTGAACGTGCGCAAGACGCCGGTGTTCGACTCGTGGACCGCCTATCCGCCGCGCGGCAGCTTTTACGACCTCGCGAACAACCGTTTCCCGCGTGTGGACGACCCCTTCGGCGGCCACACCTACGAGCGCGCCGTGCCGCCGGAGAAATACTACGCCGCGCACCCGGAATACTTCGCCCTCATCGGCGGCCAGCGGATGAATCCGGCCGGCGCGAACGCGCAATACTGCATCTCCAA
Organism: uncultured Verrucomicrobiota bacterium; assembly: GCA_903863315.1. GTDB lineage: Bacteria > Verrucomicrobiota > Verrucomicrobiia > Limisphaerales > SXTU01 > SXTU01. The sequence goes on from CAIPBN010000314.1 coordinate 450, forward strand.
CCCCGCCGTGCAGGAGCTGTTCTACCAGGACCTCATCGGCTGGCTCGACGAGGGGTATCAGTCTGTGGACCTCGGTCAGCCCGACGGCTTCCGCGCCTGCCAGTGCGGTCCGTGTGCCAAGCTCTTCGACACCGGCGGCGACTGGAGCGAGAAGCTTTGGCTGTTGCACCGCCAGCTTGCCGAGCGCGTCCTCGCGGCGCGTCCGGGCAAGACGGTGTGCATGATGAGCTACATCCTCACCGCCAATCCGCCGAAGTCCTTCAAGGAATTTCCCGCCAACACGCAAATCATGCTCACGGGCACGAACGAGGAGGACTTTGCGCCATGGCGCGGGCACGTCGTCCCGCAGGGCTTCACCGGCTACATCTACAACTGGTGCCCAAACCTCAGCACGCGTTACACGCCCATGCGCACGCCGGGCTTCATTGAGACGCAGGCGAAGCGGCTCGTCGCGAACCGCATCCAGTCGGTCTATCAGGACGGCCCCGGCACGCTGCAAGGACTGGAAGGCCCGGTTTATTACACGATGGGCCGGATGTTCGATGACGTGACCAACCACCAGGCCAAGGTGCTCGTGCATGAGTTTTGCCACGCCGCGTTTGGCAAAGCCGCGCCGCCGATGCTCCAGTTCTACGACCAGCTCTATCACGCCATCGAACTCTACGCGCGCCAGCTCGGCACGCGCGACCCGGCGTGGACTTACACCGACATCTACGGCCGCCGCCGCAAGCATCTGTCCGACCCGATGCAATTCCTCGGCTTCTTCTACACACCCACGCTGTTGTCCTCGTTGGAGACGCAGCTCGCACAGGCCGAGAAGCTCGCGCCCACGGACAAGGTGAAGACCCGCCTCGCCTTGGTGCGCCGCGAGTTCGACTACCTGCGCGGCGTCGCGCGCGTGGTGCACCTGAACCACGCCTTCCAAATCCAGCCCGACCGCGCCTCGCGCGACCGCTTGCTGGACGCGATTGACGCGCGCAATGCGGAGATTGCCACCTACTTCGATGAGCGCGGCCGGACGAAGTCGTTCGGCAACTGGGCCTTCGTGCCCTTCCCGCCCACTGGCCACGACGCGAAGCACCTCCGCCTCAGCCACGACGGTTATCAGGAGCCCTACGCGAACACGCCATTCAACTGGGACACCAAGACCATGCGGAACGCGCCGCTCGCCGGTGCGAAGCGTCTCCCCGCCAGCGCCGCAGCCGGTCCCATCACGCTCGACTCCGCGCTCTGGCCAAGCGCGAAGGCCAGCGAGCTGGTCGCCCTGCCTGGCGCGGCCCCGCTCACGCGCAAGACCACCGTCCGTGCCGCCTACGACGACGC
>CAIPBN010000315.1 GCA_903863315.1 uncultured Verrucomicrobiota bacterium
GGCCGAGCATTGCGGCGGGCTGCCCATCGAGGAATTCCTCCAAGCGGTCGGGGCTGAGGGGGGGCCGTTCTACCGGTGCTACGCCTCGACCATGGCGACCCAGCGCGCGATGCTCCGTGTGCAAGAGCGGCATCCCGATTACATTCGCGTGCTGCCCACGCCAGTGGCCGATCAGGCGGCGGGGGAGATTGTTTACCTGTCCGCCGGCGTGTTCCTGGGCACCGGGGCGGACATGGAGGACATCGTCGCCGCCGTGCGGAAGGTCGCCGCGCACTTTGGCGGGCGGAGTTAAGCGGCGCAGACTTTGCAAGGCATGAAGTTTGCCATCCTAGGCTGCGGTTACGTCGCGGAGTTTTACGGCAAGACACTGCCGAACTATCCTGCGCTGAAGTTCCTCGGCGCGCACGACCTCGACGCGCAGAAGCAGGCCGCCTACCTGCGGATGTTCCCGGGCCGCGCGTATGCCAGCCTGGACGAGTTGCTGGCGGACCCGGCGGTGGAGTTGGTGCTGAACCTGACCAACCCCCGGGCGCACTTCGAGACCACGCGCCGGTGTCTGCTGGCGGGCAAGCATGTCTATTCCGAGAAGCCGCTGGCGATGAACACTGCTGACGCCACGCAGCTCGCCGCGCTGGCCCGGGAGAAGAATCTGCGCTTGGCCTCCGCGCCGTGCAGCGTGTTGAGCGAGACGGCGCAGACGCTGGGGAAGGCGCTGCGCGACGGCGTCATCGGCAAAGTGCGGCTGGTGTATGCGAATTTCGACGACGGCATGATTGCGCCGCGGCAGGCACCCTGGAACTGGCGCAACGGGCTGGGCTCGGCCTGGCCAGCGAAGGACGAGTTCGAGGTCGGCTGCACCTACGAGCACGCAGGCTACGTGCTCACCTGGCTGGCGGCGTTCTTCGGACCGGCCCGGCGCATCACAGCCTTCGCGTCCTGCCAGCTTCCGGAAAAGGGCATTCCGGTCGAGCGCATGGCACCGGATTTCACGGTCGGTTGTTTGGAATACGACCGGCAGATCGTCGCGCGTGTGACGTGCGGGCTGGTCGCGCCGCTGGACAAGTCCCTCACCATCATCGGGGACGAAGGCGTGCTCACGGTGCGCAACGTCCGTCAAGACGCCGGGCCGGTGTGGCTCCGGCGTTACACGGAGACCGGCTGGCGGGCACGGCTGATCGGCCTAGCCAATCGGGCGCAGCGGCTGCTCGACGCGTGGTGCCCCGCATTGCCGTGGTGCGGCAAGGAATGGGTGTGGTCGCGCCGCCTGCCATTGATCCGGCAGCCGGTGGGCCGGTTCGTGAGTGCCGGCAAGCCCGTGGATTTTGCGCGTGGCCCCGCCGAGCTGGCGGACGCAATTCGGGAACAGCGCGAGTGCCGGCTTTCGGCGGATCTGGCCTGCCATCTCGTTGAACTGGTCGAGCGGTTGCAGTATCCGGGGACAACGATGCCGCACCCACTTTCCCAGAGCTTCGCTCCGCTCGGGCCTGTGGGTGCTTTGAAGCATAGCTCCTCCTTTCTCCACATATGAACATTGCCTCTCTCGCCCTGCGCTTGCGCAAGCGGATCGCCACCCCGATTCAAATTCGTGCCCTGTTGAAGCACGAAAACCAAGATGTCCAATTGCTCGGGCGGGCGCTCGAAGCCATGCGCAGCCGTCGCTTCTCGCCGGAGGAGCAGGCGCGGATCTCCGCCATCGAGGCGCGGCGGGCGGCCCTGTGCGCTTCACAGGAGATCGTGCAAGTGGAGGACTTCGGCGCAGGTGGGCCGGCAGACACCCTCACCACATCCGCGCAGCAGACGGGCCGGACGGTGGCCGAGGTCGTGGGTGATTCCTGCCGTAATTATAGCAAGCCGCCGCAGTGGGCGGCCCTGCTCTTCCATCTAGTCCGACAGTTCCAGCCGGGCACCTGCATCGAGCTGGGCACATGTCTGGGCATCTCGGCGGCCTACGAAGGCGCGGCGCTGGCCTTGAACGGCCGGGGCCGACTGGTCACGATGGAAGGCTGCAAGGCATTTGCCGCCATCGCCGCCGAGACGGTCGCCGGGCTGGGGCTGAGTCCGCAGGTGAGCATTGTCGCCGGGCCGTTCCACCATACCCTGGGCCGGACGCTGGGCGAACTGGGCCGCGTGGACTACGCCTTCATTGATGGACATCACGATGAAGAGGCGACGGTGCGATACTTTGAACAGCTCCTGCCGAGCTTGGGTGAGCGAGCCGTATTGGTGTTCGATGACATCCAATGGTCTCCGGGGATGCGGCGGGCGTGGGCGACAGTTTGCCGGCACCCGCGTGTGGCTGTGGCTGTGGACCTGCGCACCGTCGGGGTTTGCCTCACGGGCGTCGGGGCGAAGCTGCGGCGCACCGTGGTCATGGAGTGAGTCCTCGCATGCTGGTTTCCATTCTCATTCCGTGCTTCAACGCCGAGCGGTGGGTGGCGCAGGCCATCGAGAGCGCGCTGGCGCAGACGTGGCCGGAGAAGGAGGTCATCGTAGTAGACGACGGCTCCGCCGATGGGAGCCGCGAAATCATCCAGCGCTTTGGGGACCGCATCCGTTGGGAGTCCGGCCCGAACCGCGGTGGCAACCCGACGCGTAACCGGTTGCTGGCACTGGCGCGCGGCGAGTGGCTCCAGTATCTGGACGCGGACGATTACCTGCTGCCGGACAAGGTGGCCGCGCAGATGAACTACCTGACGACTCAGCCCCCCACCGATGTGCTCTATGGGCTGGTGACCAAGGAGGATTGGACGGACAGCGGCGTCCACCAGGTCTTGCAGCAGATCCCGGAACCGCATGATCCGTGGATTCTTCTCGTCCGATGGTATCTGCCCCAGACCGGTGGGCCGCTCTGGCGCAAGGCCGCGCTTGAAGCCGTCGGCGGCTGGAAGGCGGACCAGCCCTGCTGTCAGGAACACGAGCTTTACCTGCGTCTGTTGCTAGCGGGGAAGCGGTTCACCTATTGCCCGCTGAACGGTGCGATTTATCGCATCTGGAGCCTGAACACGGTCTGCCACCGGGACCAACCGCGGGTCCGCCAGCGCCGACTGGAGATAACCCAGCGCGCCGAGGACTTTCTACGGGACCGGGGTGCGTTGACGCCGGTTCGGCGGGATGCGGTGAACATGGCGCGCTTCCAGATGGCCCGACTGGCTTGGCGGCATGATCGCACCGAAGCGCTGGCGATCGTCGAGCAATTGCACCGCTCGGACCCTGACTTTAGCCCGCTGACGAATCAGCCTGGCGGCCACCATCCGCCGGCGACTTACCGGCTCCTCTGGCGGCTGCTGGGATTCCGCTGGGCTGAGACCGTGGGTGATTGGATGCGCCAGTTTCGCCGCACCTCCTCGCCTGCCTGAGTCCTCTCCTACATGACTAACCTCGCTCTCCACGCCAGCCGGGCATTGGCCAGCGCGCACCTTGATGCCGGTGCACAGTTGCGCCTGCGCCTGCGAGACACATGCATGGAGGACATTCTCCGGCTAGCAGACTTGGTCGGCGCGTCTCTGATGGTCGGCGGCAAGCTGCTGCTTCTCGGCAATGGCGGCAGCGCGGCAGATGCGCAGCACATCGCAGCGGAGTTCACCGGACGGTATCTGACGGAACGGCGACCATTGGCTGCGCTGGCGCTGACAACGGACACTTCCGCGCTCACGGCCATCGGCAACGACTATGGCGTGGAACACATCTTCGCGCGCCAGATTCGCGCCCTGGGTCGTAAGGGCGATGTGGTTCTGGCAATTTCCACCAGCGGACGCTCCCCCAACATCACGGAGGGTCTCCGGGCCGCCACCGAGCTGGGCTTGACTACCGTGCTCCTCACCAGCCAGAAGGCCCCGGAACTGGCTGAACGGCTGGACCTAGTAATCCGCGTCCCCTCGGACAGCACGCCGCTCATCCAGGAATGCCACTTGGCGATTGGCCACATCTTGTGCGGCCTCATTGACCAACAACTTGACGGCGCATCTGAGGCCTGATCGCTTACCCAACCATGCAAGCTGAGACTAATCCCATACCGCTCTCCGAAGCCCAGAAGAAAAACGTGAACTGGTGGGAGGAGAATCCCATGACCTACGACTGGGAGGGCACGCTCAAGGTCACCCAAGGCAGCCGCGAGTGGTATGAGGAGATTGACCGGCGCTTCCTCTCTTGTTCCTACTTCGCCAAGGGGCCGGGTGGCGAGCCATTCGGGCGCTTCATGAAGCCCGAATATGTGCAGGGCAAGGATGTTCTGGAGGTCGGCTGCGGCATGGGCACACACGCCTCGATGCTCGCCCGCGCAGGGGCCAGGCTCACGGCCATTGACCTCACCGAGCGCGCCATCGCCGTGACTCGGCGGCGGTTCGAGGTGTTCAACCTGAAGGGCAACATCCAGCGCGCGGACGCGGAGCAGATGCCGTTCGCGGACAAGTCGTTTGATTTCGTATGGAGTTGGGGCGTGATCCACCACAGCAGCCAGTTTGAGCGCTGTCTGGCGGAAGTCGCGCGCGTGTTACGGCCTGGGGGCCGACTCATGCTCATGGTCTATTACCGGCCGTGCATCGTTTACTACGTTAACAACGGGCTGATCCGCGGGGTTCTCATGGGTCAGTTGCTGCGCAAGCCGCTCCAGCAAATCTACGTGGATGCGGGCGATGGCTTCTATGCGCGCGTGTTCAACAAGCCCGAGCTGCGCGCTCACTTGGCCGGGGCGTTCAAGGACATCGACCTCAACGTGCTGGGCTTGAAGGCCGAGCTTTTCCCGATTCCGCGCACCAAGTTCAAGGAGAAGCTCGAGGAACTGACTCCGGACTGGCTCGCGTCCCTCGTGCTGAACCAGTGGGGGTCTATGATCGTGGCGGAAGCGGTGCGCAAGTAATGTCTCCGGATAGTCACTTCCCCAAGGACGCCAGCGGTGCGCCGCGCCGAGTGCTGGCCTTCCGCTCCGGGCAACTGGGGGACATGATCGTGTCCCTGCCCGCGCTGTGGGCGGTGCGCCGGCACTGGCCCGAGGCAAACCTGACGTTGCTGTGCGATGTCCATCCGGGCCGCAACTACGTCCTCGGTTCGGACATTTTTGGCGGCTCGGGCCTCTGCGATGACCTTGAGCACTACGAGGTGTCTGCCGCTGGCGAATCCCAGTTGCGCACTGCATTGCGGCGACTGAGGCTGCTCGTGCGGCTCCGTGCGCGGCGGTTTGACGCGCTCGTCTATCTCGCGCCGAGCATTCGTCTGCCGGCACAGGTCCGGCGGGATGTGCGATTCTTCCGGCTGGCCGGGTTGCGGCAGATTTACGGCGCGGATCACTTTCCTCCGGTCCCGGTCA
>CAIPBN010000316.1 GCA_903863315.1 uncultured Verrucomicrobiota bacterium
CCCGACCAGTCGAAGATGATGTTTCGAATCATGCGCGCGGGAACTTTGGAGCGATGTCGCGGGGATGCAACGGAATCTTCCCATCCTCCCACCCGTAGGAGGCGACGTGAGGAGTCTCACTTCAAACGCGGAACCCGGAACAAAGTCAGAGACTCCTCACGTCGTCTGCTACGGTTTACGGGGTGAGCAGTTTCCCGAAGCGGACGAACGGGTCCTTGCGCATGGTCGCAGTGCCGGTGCGGCGTGGACCATGAGCTGCCTCGCTACGCCCTCGGATGCACCACGATCCGATGCATCGCTGCGGCTGGATAAACCTCGTCCCGCTGCTCAATGCCGTCGGCGCGCATCCGGCGATGCAGGCATCTGTCAGAGTAAGAAGTTGAGGAAGGTCGGCAGCAACGGCTTTGGTCATGGCTGGCGGGGAGTCATGACGATGGAGTTGCTCCGCTGGACGTCTGCGTGCCGCTGAGTAAAGAAAGCCCAAAGCGAGGTATTCATCGGCGGCGGGCGAATGAACCGAATGTTCATTTCATAGGCATGGCCAGCCTTGAGGTGCGTCGTGAGGTCGGGTTCGGTGGAGACCCAATTGAGCACATATGCGTCGCCCATTCCCCGGTGCGTCAGCCAGTTGCATTCTTGAACGAGGTCAGACTCCACACTGAACGAGACGATGTTGGTCCCTGCACGGCGAATCTCAACTTGGCCGGAGAACTCATTTGTGAACGTGGCTTTCTCTCCCCTCGGGTAACCAAGCAGGAGCATGAACGATCGAGCTGGCGGCATGACAAACTGCACAGAAAGCGTGCTGTTCGTGCAGTCAATGAGCTTGTGCTCGCTGGTGTCGTGGTGGCTGTCACGGGCCTGAATGAACCAGTCGTAACTCATCCAACCGACGATGCCCAATGAGATAGCGACTAGGCACCGTCGAAAGGCATTCTGACTTGGTTTCATCAATCAAACGTCACCACCTTCAGCCGCGTCTTCTCCCGCACGGTCTGCGCCATGGCTTCCAGTTCGGCCTTGGTCAGCTTGCCGCAGAATGGCTCGGGCGTGGGTCGGGCGATGGTGTAGAGGTGGACTTCTCGGATTTGCGCGCCGTCGTGGACGAGCTCCTCCAGACGGAAGCAATACTCGGCGAGTTCCTCCGGCGGCATCGGCTGGCCGTGCATCCTCAGGAAGAGGCTCTGGATGATGATGGGCCGCGCCCGCGCGGTGACGAGGAGGTTGTGCAGGATGCGGTCGAGGCGGACGGTGGTGCGGTTGACGAGCTTGTAGTAGCCCTCGGTGCCGGCGTCGAGCTTGGCCCAGATTTCGCCTTGGTTGGCGTCCATGGTGGCGAGGCCGCGCTTCACGCTGCCGGTGTCGAGGCCGGCGGCGTCGGTGATGAGGACGAGTTTGGTGGCAGCGAGCCCCTCGGCGCGCTTCACCTCGGCGGCGACGCGCACGCACTCGTCGAAGTTGTGGAGCATGGTCGGCTCGCCGTCGCCGCTGAAGGCGATGTCGCGCGGCGTTTGCGTGAGGGCGGGCTGGACTTCGTTGAACTTCGGCTCACGGGCGAGGCCGCCGTCACGGGCGAAGTGAATCAGGGCGGTGAGTTCCTCGCGGAGCTGGGCGAGGTCCACGACGGAGGTTTTGCCGGGCGTCTTGCGGTCCACCTCGCAATACACGCAGTCGAAATTGCAGACCTTGTCGGGGTTGAGGTTGATGCCGATGGAGAGGCCGCCGCTCCGCCGCGAGATGACGGGATAGACGTAGTTGAAGTCCTTGTAAACGCGCGTGTGGTCGCGGACGGCGGCGAGGGTGTTCGGAATGGCGATGGGCGTCTCCGGCATGGGGGCAATGTAGGCGCGGGCGGAGGCGGGGCAAGTAATCAGTAGTCAGTGTTCAGTATTCAGTCTGGCCGCAGAACGCCTCGAAGTGTTCGAGAGCCGTTTTCACTGAACACTGGATACGGATTACTGAACACTGCTGCCCAGCCGCGCCATCACCGCCTCGGCCACACTCGCCGCCGAGATGCCGCGCAGACAGGCCAGCGGTTCCACCCAATGGCAGCGGCTCTTCATGCAGGGGGCGCAGGGGAGCGGGTGGTGCAAGGCAAAGGCTTCCTGGCCGTAAGGGCCGGTCTGGTCGGGGCGCGTGGGGCCGAAGAGGGAGACGACGGGCTTGCGCAGCGCGGCGGCGAGGTGCATGGGGCCGGTGTCGTTGGTGACGAGCAATTCGCACCGGCGGAGGAGTTCGATGAGCTCGGGCAGCGTGGTGCGTCCGGCGAAGTTTTCGCACCGGTCGGGCGCGGCGCGGCGGATGGTTTCCGTGAGTTGCCAGTCGCCGGAGCCACCGAAGAGGGCGAAGCGGAACCTGGCGTCGTGCGCGGCAAGCTGGCGGCCGAGTTCGGCAAAGTGCGCGGCGGGCCAGCGCTTGTTGTCCCAGCGCGCGCCGGGATTGATGCCGAGCCAGCGGGAGCCGTCGCGCGGCCACTTGGTCTCGGCGAGGGCGGCGGCTTCGGCGCGCGGCGGCAGCCAGTCGAACTGGTCATGCACCGGGATGCCGAGCGCGCGGGCGACGGCGAGATACCAGTCCACGGCGTGGGGCTTGGCCTTCGGACGCGGGACGGCGAGGTCGTAGGCGAGGTGCGCGCCTTCGCGTTCGAGTTCGAGGCCGACGGTGAAGGCGCCGTCCGCCAGCCACGCGAAGAGGGCGCTGCGGGCGAGGCCTTGAAGGTCAATGACCCAGTCGTAACGCGCGGCCCGCATCGCGTGGATTTGGGCAAGGCCGGCGGGCCAGTAGCCGGGTGAGCGCCAGCGCTTGCGCTCGAAGGGAATGAGCTGGTTGACGTCGGCGTCGCCCTCCAGCAACGGCAGCAGCTCGGCAGCGAGCCACCAGTGGACTTCCGCGTCGGGGCGGTGCTGCTTGAGCAGGCGCATGAGCGGGAGCGCCTGCACCACGTCGCCGAGGGAGCTGGGTTTGAGGATGAGAACCTTCAAACGAGAATGATTGCCGCAAAAGGATGCAAGGAACGCAAAGAAAAACCGGCGTTCGACGGTTTGGGTCGAACGCCGGATGAAAGATGCAAGAGGCTACTTGCCCAGCGCGAGGCGTTCAGCGAGGCGCTCGGGCAGGCCGGCGGCGCGGATTTTGGCCTGCGCGGTGGCGATGTCGTAGTCCAAGCGGCGCAGCTCGATGGTCTGCTCGTCCATGTCGTAGATGACGTAGGCGCACTTGGGGTTGCCATCGCGCGGCTGGCCGACGCTGCCGACGTTGACGAAATACTTTTTGCCTGGCTCGACCTTGAACTTCGAGTAGGTGCCGCCGCGCACGGTGGCGTCTCGCACAAAGGCGACCGGGACGTGCGTGTGGCCGAAGAAGCAGACGCCGGTGTTCTGATAAGTGAAGCTGGCTGCCGCGGCGAGCTTGTCAAACACGTAGCCCCAGCGTTTGGGGCCATCGAGCGTCGCGTGGACGATGGTGAAATTGGCGACGAGGCGGATGTAGCGCATCTCGCGCAGCCAGAGGATGTCCTCCTCGGCGAGCTGGGAACGGGTCCAGTTGACGGCCTCGGCGGCGTGGGGGTTGAAGCCCTCAAGCGCGGAATCCACGGAGCAGTATTCGTCGTGGTTGCCCTTGACCACGGGCATGCCCATGGAGCGGATGACATCCAGGCATTCCTTGGGGTTGGCGTTGTAGCCTACCACGTCCCCGAGGCAGGCGTAATGGGTGCATTTGTTGGCCTGTGCATCCGCCAGCACCACCTGGAGTCCTTCCCAGTTGGCGTGGATGTCGGCGATAATCGCGTATTTCATTCAACTGCCTTCTAACGGACCACTTCAAAACCGCGTAACAAACTGCCGGCCGTCTGCCACTGGGCATCTTCCTGCCGGATGAACCCGGCCAACCCGGCATCCCGAATGCCCTGCCGGAAGGCTTCCAGCTCTTCCCGCTCGCCTTCGGCCACCAGCTCCACTCTCCCGTCGGGGAGGTTGCGCACCGTGCCGGTCACGTCGTAGCCCGAGGCCACCTGCTTTACGGTGTGCCGGAAACCGACGCCCTGCACCCGCCCGGAATATAAGACCAGCACGCGGCCTCGGCTCATTCCATCTGGCTGCCGACGGACGAACTTTATGGTTTAAGTCCGCTGGCAAACGAGGGGGACTATTTGGCAAAGGCTCGGCGCAAATCAAGCCCCAAGGCGGAAAGGTTTTCCCGAGGGCGGTCATCGCGATCAGCCCTAGCCTTTCTCAATACAAGCGTAGGCGTTGTGATTGTGGATGCTCTCGAAGTTTTCCGCCTCCACCTGATACCACGTCACGTCCGGGTGGGCGTTGAGCTTGAGGGCGACGTTCCGCACGAGATCCTCCACGAATACTGGGTTGTCATAAGCGCGCTCGGTGACGGCCTTCTCGTCCTGGCGCTTGAGCAGGGAGTAGAGCTCGCTGCTGGCGCTGGCCTCGACAAGGGCGATGAGGTCCTCGATCCAGACGACCTTACGGGAGCGGATGGAGACGGTGACGTTCCCGCGCTGGTTGTGCGCGCCATACTTGGAAATGGCCTTGGAGCAGGGGCAGAGCGTGGTGACGCCCACGATGACGGTGAGGATAAAGTCCAGTTCCTGGCCGATGGCGCTGGCCTCGAACCGCGCCGTGTAGTCCATCACGCCCTCCTTGCCGGTTACCGGTGCCTTCTTCGTGAGGAAGAAGGGAAACTCCATGATCAGGTGGGCGGTTTCGGCGTGCAGCTTGGCCTGCATGGCGTGGAGAATGTCCTCGATGTTCTCGACGTGGACGATGTCACCATGGGCGTTGAGCACCTCGATGAAGCGGCTCATGTGGGTGCCCTTGAACTCCTTGGGCAGGTCCACGCACATCGCGAGCGTGGCCACGGTGTTCTGGTGACTGTGCGCCTTGTCGCGAATCCGGATGGGGAAGCGGAGGTTGCGCACGCCCACCTTGTTGATGCGCAGCTCGCGGTGGTCCCGCCCGCTTTGCACGTCGTGCAAAGGTGCCTTTGCCCGCGGTTTGCGCTTCGCGGCGGCAGCGCGCCCGGCCGACGCTTCATTGGCTCGAATCATGCCGCAGGCTAACCAGCAAAACCACAAATGCCAAATGTTGTTCTCCCGTGAAGGTGGGCATCCGCGGGTGACAGGCGGCGCTGCTCCTGCTTGCCGCGCCGGCCACTTTCCCCTCATGCTGTCGGGCCATGAAGACACGTCTCCCACTGGGGATGATCGTGGGCTGGTTGCTGGGGATGGGAGTGGCTGCCGCTGATCGTTTCAGCGTCGCCACCTACAATGTCGAAAACTACCTCGATGCCCCGGTGCCGGGCCGCACCACCAAGCCGCCTGAGGCCAAGGCGCGGGTGTGTGACACGCTGCTAGCGCTGCGCGCGGACGTTGTCGCCCTCCAGGAAATGGGCGGCACCAACGCCCTGCTCCAGCTCCGCGCGGCGTTGGCGGCCGGTGGCCTGAGCTATCCGCATTGGGAGCACGTGCGCGGGCACGACACCAACATCCACGTGGCGCTCCTGAGTCGCTTCCCGATCACGGCCCGGCGACCGCACACGGATGACAGTTTCCTCCTGCAAGGCCGGCGTTTCCAGGTGAGCCGGGGTTTTCTCGAAGTGGATCTCCAGGTGACCCCGGCCTTTTCCTTCACCCTCCTGGCCGCGCACTTGAAGTCCAAGCGCCCGGTCCCCGAGGCGGATCAGGCCGAGCTGCGCGAGCAGGAAGCCCGGCTGCTGCGCGAGAAGATCGACGCGCGGCTCAAGGCCAACCCGGCCATCCCGCTCCTGGTGCTGGGCGACTTCAATGACACCCGCGACGCCAAGCCGGTCCGCCTGCTGATCGGTCGCGGCCGCAACGCGCTCGTGGACCTGCGACCCGAGGAAGCCATGCGTCCGGCCCAGGACACCCCGCTCCAACGCCCCGCCCCGAACGTCACCTGGACCTACTTCTATGCCCGGGAGGACAACTATTCGCGCTTCGATTACGTGCTGGCCAGTCGGTCGCTGGCTGACCGGCTGGCCGCCGCCGAGACCTGTGTCCTGGCCCTGCCGTGGTGGCGCGAGGCTTCGGATCACCGGCCGGTGCTGGCCACCTTCCGTTTGCCAGGCCGCGAATGACCCAAGCAGCGGCGGTGAAACTTGAATAGGGCTTGACCCTCGTTTGCCTTCCCTCTACTCACAAGCCCGTTCGCCACACAAAAAAAACCAACGGGCGCAGTGTCGATCACGACGTTGTGCTCAGAAACAGTCCAAAAGACTCATTATGCTGAAAGGTAAATCGCGGTTCCTGGGGATACTTCTCGTCACTTTCCTTGCCTCCCTGCCGGCCTTCGCGGGCGAGGCGGACATCAACCTGCCGGACTTGGGCAAGGTGTCGTTCAACTTGTTTGGCAGCCAGGTCAGCGGCTATGCGCTGATGTATTTCGGCATCGTCGTCTGCGCGCTGGGGACGCTTTACGGGTGGATCCAGTATCAGCAGACCAAGGCGCTGCAGGTGCACCAGTCCATGCACGAGGTCTCGGACATCATCTGGCAGACGTGCAAGGCCTACCTGTTCCAGCAGGGCAAATTCCTCGCCGTCCTTTGGTTCGCGATCGCCGCGTGCATTTTCTACTACTTCAGCGTTCTCCAGCACAAAGGCTTGGGTGACGTGATTGTCATCCTGCTCTGCTCCATCCTCGGCATCCTGGGCAGCTACGGCGTGGCGTGGTTCGGCATCCGCATCAACACGGTGGCCAACTCCCGCACGGCGTTCTCCGCGCTCAAGGGCAACGCGCTGAACACGCTGATGATTCCCCTCCAGTCCGGCATGAGCGTCGGACTGCTGCTGGTGTGCGTGGAGCTGTTCTTCATGATCTGCATCCTGTGCTTCCTGCCGGAGAAGCTGGTCGGCCCCTGCTTCATCGGTTTCGCCATCGGCGAGTCGCTCGGCGCGAGCGCGCTGCGCATCTGCGGCGGCATCTTCACCAAGATTGCGGACATTGGCGCGGACCTGATGAAAATCGTCTTCAAGCTCCCCGAGGATGATCCCAAGAACCCCGGCGTGATCGCGGACTGCACGGGCGACAACGCCGGTGACTCCGTGGGACCGACGGCGGACGGCTTCGAGACCTACGGCGTGACCGGCGTGGCGTTGATCGCGTTTCTCGCCTTGGCGCTGGGCACCACGGAAATCTGCGGCAAGCTCATCATCTGGATCTTCGCCATGCGCATCCTGATGGTAATCACCTCCCTGGTGTCGTATGAGGCCAACAAGATCCTGAGCAAGTCGCTCTTCGGCACGAAGAAGGACTTCGACCTCGAAGCGCCGCTGACGAACCTCGTCTGGCTCACGTCCATCGTGTCCATCGTAGTCACGTTCATCGCCAGCTACCTGTTGCTCGCGGGCTTCAAGGACGGCGCGGGCACGGCCATGCCGGACCTCTGGTGGGTGCTCTCCATCATCATCTCGTGCGGCACGCTGGCCGGTGCCTTGATCCCCGAGTTCACCAAGATCTTCACCAGCCCGCACTCGCGGCATGTGAAGGAAGTCGTCACCGCCTCCGACCACGGCGGGGCGTCGCTGAACATCCTGTCCGGTCTGGTCGCGGGCAACTTCTCCGCCTTCTGGACCGGCCTGTGCATCCTGTTCCTCATGTGGGTGAGCTACATGACGGCGACCTACACGGGTTCGCCCGTCGCCGCGCTGATGCCGTCGGCATTCACCTTCGCCGCGCCCATCTTCGCCTTCGGCCTCGTTGCCTTCGGCTTCCTTGGCATGGGCCCGGTGACCATCGCGGTGGACAGCTTCGGCCCGGTGACGGACAACGCGCAGTCGGTCTATGAGCTGAGCCGGATCGAATCGCGTCCGGGCATCGCCAAGGACATCGAGCAAAACTTCGGTTTCAAGCCCGACTTCGAGGACGCCAAGCTCCAGCTCGAAAAGGGCGATGGCGCGGGCAACACCTTCAAGGCCACCGCCAAGCCGGTGCTCATCGGCACCGCCGTCGTGGGCGCGACCACGATGGTCTTCGGCATTATCATGCTGCTGGAGAAGGAATTTGGCGGCGCCGTGGCCAAGCTCAGTCTCGTGCAGCCCGAGGTCATGCTGGGCCTGCTCATGGGCGGCTCGGTGATTTACTGGTTCACCGGCGCGAGCATGCAGGCGGTGGTGACCGGCGCGTATCGCGCGGTGGTCTTCATCAAGGAGAACATGAAGCTCGACGCCGCCACCGCGAGCATCGAGGACAGCAAGAAGGTCGTGGAGATCTGCACCATCTACGCGCAGAAGGGCATGGTGAACATCTTCCTCGTCGTGTTCTGCTTCTCGCTGGCCCTGCCGTTCTTCAACGCCTACTTCTTCATCGGCTACCTCGTGGGCATGGCGTTCTTCGGCCTCTTCCAGGCCATCTTCATGGCCAACGCGGGTGGCGCGTGGGACAACGCCAAGAAAATCGTCGAGGTGGACATGCGTGCTAAGGGCACGCCGATTCATGCGGCGACCGTCGTGGGCGACACCGTGGGCGACCCGTTCAAGGACACCTCCAGCGTCTCCATGAACCCGGTCATCAAGTTCACCACGCTCTTCGGCCTGCTGGCCGTGGAGATCGCGGTGGAGATGAAGAAGGCGAGCCCTGCCGGCACGAAGAACATGGTCATCGGCGGCATCTTCTTCCTCGTGGCGCTGTTCTTCGTGTATCGCAGCTTCTACGGCATGCGCATCCCGGAGGCCTCGGCCAAGAGCTGAACCCGTTTGGCACTTCGTGAGCGAATGCGGCGGCCATTGGCCGCCGCATTTTTCATTTCAGCCCGAACTCGGAAATGGGAATTCGCCAACCACGGATGGACACCGATAACCCTAGATTCCGCAGTTGAAGCTCACGCAACGGACGCAACGGGCGCAAAGGGAAAGACTTTTGAAGCAACGGCCACTTCACCTGCGCGGTGAAAGTTGCCGCTCGCTGATTTTAGGAGAAAAAGCCTTTCGGCGTTGCGTCCTTTGCGTTCATTGCGTGAGGCAATTGCGGTTTCAAAGATAACACGGATGCAATCCACGGCCCGGGACCAGCAGCCTATTTTCTGAATGGCCAGACGGCTGGCTGGGCGTTGGGCCTGGCTGGTTTGTCCCCATCCGTGTCCGTCCGTGTTCATCCGTGGTTAAACTTCGGCATTCGGGTTCAGCGGCTGTCGGAACCCCATGCCGATCGGACGGCTCGCTCCCACTCGTCAGCCATCACTTGATGGCCGTTGTAGGTGGGGTGGACGCTGTCCCAGATCCAGTGCGCGGCCGGGGCACGCTTCACGGCCTCGTCGAAGGCCCGCTGAAATCGCACCAGCACCGCGCCGTGTTTCTGCGCCAGCCTGGCCACAATCGCCTGCCGCTCCTTCAGCGTGGTGAACCACGGCTCCCAGTTCTCCGCGCGCTTGCCCACGGGCAGGCCGAAGGGCTCGCACAGCACGAGCTTCACCTTCGGGTGCGCCGCCTTCGTGTCCACGAGCAGCTTGTCATAGACCTGCTCGTATTGGTCCATCGGCACATTGCGTCCGTTGTCGTTCACGCCGATGAGCACGCTCAAGACATCGGGCTTCAGTTCGAGCGTGTCCTTCTGCCAGCGCTTCTCGAGGTCCAGCACGGTGTTGCCGCTGATGCCACGGTTCATGAAGTCGAGCTGCAGGGCCGGGAACGCCGCGCCGTGCCGGGCGGCGATGATGAAGGCGTAGCCGTGGCCGAGAATGTGGTTCGGGTCCGCGCTGCGCCCGCGGTTCCCGTCGGTGATGGAGTCGCCTTGGAACAAGATCCGGGCCTGCTTGGCAAACAGGCTGGCCGGCGCTGCCTCGGCGGCCGTGAGCGCCGTCGGTGACGTGAGCAACCGGGCGAGGAGGATTGCGGTCGGGAGCAGTGAGCTGGTTTTCATGGGGATCAGTTCGCCTGTAGTTTCGCCACCTCACTGGCGCTGAGGGCGCGGTTGAACACGGCGACTTCATCGAGCCGGCCTTCCCAGTTCGAGTCGTTGTCACTGCGGCCGCCGATGAAGCACTGGTCAAACCCGGCCGGGAACTTCGCGGGCACCTTGGTCTCCAGTTCGAGCTGGCCGTTGAGGTAGGCGCGCACGGTGCCGCCGTCACGGACCAGGACAACATGCTGCCATTGCCAGCGCGGGATTTCCGTCTTGCCCGCCGTCACGGACTTCGCGTCTTCGCCGTGCAGTAAGATGAGCTTGCCGGTGTGGCCGCTCTTGCCGCCGATGCCGAGGTGATCGCCGAATGGTCCGAGGCCGTGATCGTGGTCACGCGAGAAGAGCCACCCGCTCACATCGCGACCGGTGTTGGGCATGCCATTCCACAGCCAGAGCGAAACCGAATAACGGTCGCCCAGCCCAGCCATCCGGGCACGCAGGCGTCCACCGACGAAGTGCGGGGCGCGGTTCACCTCGCCTGGCTCGCAAAACGCGGCGGGGCGCGGACCGGCGAGATAGTAGGTGATTTCACGCTCGTAGGCCGCGTCATGCCCGAGGCCGCTGGCATCAGCGGCGTGCGGGCCGGTGAACTCGTTCAAGCGCCAGTAAGCTGCCGGCTTCAGGCCCAGCACGCTGCGCGCGGCGGGACCATCGCTGAGCTTCCAGGCGCGGCGGGGCTTGCCGGTGACCTGTTCGAGCAGACCGATGGCCGCCTCCGCAATCTTCGGTTCGGCCATCACCTCCAGCCCGGCGGAACGCGCGGCCCAGGTGTTGTAGCCGCCGAAGAGATGCTGCTCGGGCGGCGGGATGTAACCGTCGCCACCGTTGGCCAGCTCGATGACCAGATTGTGCGGCAGCGGGCTGGCGGCTTTGATCTTCAGGCCCGTGACCGCGTAGGTCTCGTTCGGCGTGGTGGCGATGCCGATGTCCCCGATGCGCAGCGCCTGCACGACGATTTCCGTCTGCTGCGCCTCGTGCAGCAGGATCTGCTCACGGGCGTAAACCTCGGCGGTGGTTTTGACCAGCCGGTTCGTGACGCCCGCCATCACCCGCTGCGCCCACTCCAGCCGCTGCTTGTCGGGCACGCGGTAGGGCAACGTCATCCGCCGCTCGGCCATGGCGATGTCCACATCCGCGCGATACTGGATGCCCGCGTAAGCCTTCATCGCCAGGTCGAGCAGCCCCTTGGTGTAGTCATCAATCGTCAGCTTCGGGTTCCACTCGCTTTCCGGCTTGGTGTAATCGCGCCGCCAGATGTCGCCGCTGCAGCCGTGCGACATGAGCCCGACGAAGGCGGGCTTGCCGGGAGTGGCCTCGGGAGCGATGCGCGCCTTCAAACCCTCCGCGAACAGCCCGAAGTAATCCGCGCTGATGTCCGCGTCGCTGAAGTAGTGCATCGAGAAGTTCCCGAGCACCGCCAGCGGCCGGCCCGCGCGCGACTGAATCGAGATGAGCGCGAGGTCGGGATCCTTCGGCCCCGCTTCGCCCGTGACATCGTCCCAGACGCGGCCCGCGTGCATGTTCGCGCGCACCGTCTTGTTGCCGAACGGATCTTCCGCGATGCGATCGGGCCGGCGAATCCACTGGCGCAAAGCGGTGAAGTCCGCCGCGTCAATCTTCGCGAAGCCGATGCGGGCCGGCTCCAGATTTGCCTGCGCGGCGGCGATGGCCTCCACCAGCCTGTCGCGCAGGAAGGGCACGTAACGCGGGTCGGCATCGGTGCCCAGGCAGCCCATCGAAGCGGGCGCGCTGTGCGAGTGGGTGGCGGAGATGAGCACGCGGTCCGTGGGAATGCCCGTGCGCTTCGCCGCGAGCGCCTTGGCCTCGTCCAGCAGCGGCCGGCCCATCATGCAACTGTCCACGACGACGATGGCGATCTGGGTTTTGCTGTCCGCCAGCACGATGGCGCGGGCGTTGACGCGGGTTTTGATCTTCTCCACCGAACGGCTGGTCATGCCGCCGTTGACTAGCACCGGCAGCATCGGCGGCGTGACGTCAATGACCGCGGCTCCGGCTTTGAACTCCGCGCGGGCGGGCACGAGCGCGAGAGCGAACACGGCGGCGAGAAGGAGGCTGGCTTTCATATGTCAGTCAGAGTGAAGGAACGGGCAGCGAGCGGCAAGCCGCGCGGGCACCCCGACGGGTGGCGCGCAACTCAACCTGTTGCCATGTGGCCAACGCCTCCGTTCCTGTTTGTAATCCTGATCCTACGCGTGCCCCGCTGCGCGAACAGAGGCGCTGCGGCGCACGGGTCGTGCGCACCACAGCCTCACCGGCTTGCCGGCTGCCAGTGCGGCCACAGCGCCGCGTGGCCGGGCCGCATCTGGGTGACTTGCTTCGTTGAGCCGTCCGCGAGACTCAACACCATGATTTGGCGGACGCCGTCGCGCTTCGTCCCACAGACGAGGAACTTTCCGTTTGGCGATGGCTGCGGATGGTAGTGTAGTGCGTGTGGAGCAAATTCCGACGAGCTCGTGAGTTGTGCTCTGCGTCCGTTCAGAGTGACTTGGAACAACTCCACATTCTTCCCATCGAGGGCGGTGTAGAAAACTGACCGCCCGTCGGCTGACCACACCGGTGTGTCGCTGCTGCCGCCGTGGAAATCCGGCACGTCCAGAAACTCCGTCACGCCGCGGTAGCCGCCGCGGTCGGCGAGCTTCCGCAACCCGCTCCCATCCGCGAGCGCCACGTGCGGGTGGCAGTTGTAGTGCTCGCCGCTGAGGAAGAGGACGTGCGCGCCATCCGGCGACCACGTCGGCACGAAGTTGAACGGCTTGCCCGTGTCCACCCGGCGCGCGTTGCCCCCGTCGGCGTCGGCAAGGAAGACCTGGTAATTCTTGTGGTAGGCAATACGCCGTCCGTCGCGCGAGCTGCTGAAGCCGTAAGAGAACTCCTTGGAAGCCTTCGTCAGGTCAGTCTTGTTCCGTCCGTCGCGGTCCATGCGGAACGGATGCGAGTTGCCGTCAATGAGTGCGGTGAAGCCCAGCTTCGTGGCATCGCCCGGCCAGAAGAAGAGGCCGCTGTTGTAATTGCTCACACGCTCGACGGCCGTGATGTTCGTCGCGCGCCCCGTGGCCAGCTCGACGAGGAAGGTGTCCACGAGCCAGCCGTCCTTTGTGTGGCGGAACTGTTTGTGCTCTTCCTCCCAGCGCGCGTTCTCCGGGCTCTGCCAGCCGCGTGAAATGACCGCCGTCCTCCCGTCCGGCGACCAGCCCACGAACTGCGTCCATGCGTTCGGCTCGCGCACGATGTCCGCGCCCAGTTCGCGCCGCCCCGTGCCGTCGGCGTGCGCCACCACCGCGCGCATGGTTCGCACGTTCGCGTGTCGGCCACCGGGGAGATTGCAGCGAAACTCGGTGAAGCCGAGCAGGGGCACACCCGGCCCGGCCTCAGCAGCCAGCAGCAAGGTCATCGGGCACACCAGCAACCCGGCGAGAATCAGGCGGAAATTCATGGCGTCCGGCTGGGTGGCGGTGGCGTGCGCTTCTCGGCAGCGCGCCCGAGCTGCTCCACCGAAAGCTTCAGGAAGAACAGTCCCGGCCCGCCGGTCTGCTTCGCGTCCACATCGTAGAACACCACGCCGATGTTCTCCGCGTCGAGCTGCACGGTGCGCGGGCAGGCGCGGCCACCGATGGCGCGACCGGGGTTGTAATACTCGAAGGCTTCACCCCAGGTGACCCCGTCGTCGCGTGAAAGCACGTAGCGGATGCGCTCGCCGCCCACGCCCGGGCCGAGGATTTCCGAGGCGAGCAGCCAGCCGTTCGCGAGGCAGACCATCTCATGCCGCCAGCCCTGCTCCTTCAGGTTCGGGAAGTTCGCGATGGCTTGCCACGACTTGCCCGCGTCCGTGGAGCGCAGTCCCGCCCCGCTGATGAAGGTGCCCTTGGGCGTGCGCACGATGGGCACCAGCCCGTGCGTGCGTCCGTCACCGAATGGCTGGCTTACGCCGGTCGCGGGATCGAACACCTGTGTCTTGTCGCTCAACGGCAGCAGCCACTGGTTTGCGGCCAGCTCGACGATGGGATGGCGGATGATGCTCGGTGTCTTCTCGTCGCGGGGGAAGGCCTGTGGCTCGCTCCACGTCAGCCCGTCGTCGCTGGACAACGAGTAGAGCACGGAGCGCGGCTCCTTCTCATTGGTCGGCTCACTCCAGCGGTTCCACGCGTGCAGCAGCCGGCCATCGCGCAGCGTCGTGAGCGAGCCGGGGTAATAGGTCTTGCCCACCGTGGGCGCGAAGGGCTTCGGCTCGCTCCACGTCGCGCCGCCGTCGGTCGAGCGCGTGATGCGCAGGTCACGGTGGTTCACGTGTCCGTAGGTGACGACGAGCGTCCCCTTCGCGCTGATGCACGCGGCGGGATGGATGTGGCCGCCGACCGGACTGCCCAGGCGAACCAGCTTCGATGGCTCGGCACCGAAGCCGATGTTCAAGACAGCGAACAGCGCAGGAAGAAGGGTTAAGTATTTCATTCGTCAGTGCGGAAGGTGATGGCCGGCAGGCCCTCGGCGTTGAACAGGTTCACCACCGGGTTCCATGCCCAGCCGTAGCGGACATACTTGGGCAGCGGCACGTCGGGCGAGGAGACGACGATGGTGTTGCCTTCGATGACCGCATCGGCCCAGACCCATTCCTTGTCGGCACCGGCCACGATGAAGCCCTTGAGCTTGTCGTCGCCGGGCTTGATGCGCAGGCCGCCGCCCACGTTCTTGAAGTAGAGGCGGATCTTGTCGCCCTTGGGCAGCTCGACCTGCATCTCGGTGAACTCCGGGCCGGAGGCGACGAGGTTCGACTCGCCATAGACCAGCTTGCGCGCGACGAGCGAGAGCCGCCGCCCGACCTCCTGCTTGTTGCGCGGGTGGATGTCCTTCGGGTCGCCAATATCAATGGTCATCGCGAGGCCCGTGTTCGGCACCGTGCGCGCCGTGCGCCACTGCGACTCGCGAATCTCCGCCCAGCCCGGCTCCACC
>CAIPBN010000317.1 GCA_903863315.1 uncultured Verrucomicrobiota bacterium
GTGATTAGCTTTCTGGGTCAGGCTTTTGGTCGTGGCCGTTCGTCCGCTTCGTGAGCGGCGTTCGCAAGCCCCCTGTCTCAATCCCCGCCAATGCTGCTTGCACGCCAGCGACTGCGGGATGCGTGTGCAAGTTGTCCTGGCCGCCGGTGTCACGCGCAGTGTGCAGCGCTGCCGAAACACATGTGATTCAGGCATCGTCACAAGGTTTTCCAAGTTTGGAGGTTTCCCATGCGTCGGTTCATCGCTTGACGGTTTTGGGCACCTCCCTAAACTGCCGCGTCTTTCCGGCAGGCCGGAGGGCCCGGTTCAATCCAACTCGGACAACGCACAACTGACACTGACATGACCAAGATCACTGAAATCCAAGCGCGTGAAATCCTCGATTCCCGTGGCAACCCCACGGTGGAAGTGGATGTGACCCTCGAATGCGGCGTGCAAGGCCGCGCGGCGGTGCCCTCCGGCGCCTCCACCGGCGAGCATGAAGCCATCGAGCTGCGCGACGGCGACAAGAAGCGTTTCCTCGGCAAGGGCGTGTCCAAGGCCGTGAAGAACGTGGATCAGAAGATCGCCCCGGTGCTTTACGGACTCGATGCCGCCGACCAGCTCAGCGTGGACCGCGCCATGCTCGAACTCGATGGCACGGAGACCAAATCCAAGCTCGGGGCCAACGCCATCCTTGCCGTCTCCCTCGCGAACGCGAAGGCCGCCGCCGCCGCCCTTGGCCAGCCGCTCTTCAAGTATCTCGGCGGGCCTAACGCGAAGGTGCTCCCTGTGCCCATGGCCAACGTCATCAACGGTGGCGCGCACTCGGACGCCCCGATTGATTTTCAGGAGTTTATGATCATGCCCCATGGCTTCGCCACCTTCAGCGAGGGTTTGCAGGCCATCACCGAAATCTTCCATGCACTCAAGGGCGTGCTGAAGAAGAAGGGCCTTTCCACCGCCGTCGGCGATGAGGGCGGGTTTGCGCCCAAGCTGGAAAGCGCCGATGCCGCGCTGGATGCCATCGCACAGGCCGTGAAGGACGCCGGCTACAAGCTGGGCAAGGACATCTTCCTCGCGCTCGATGTCGCCGCGTCGGAGTTTTACACCGGCAACGAGACCTACGTGTTCAAGAAGAGCAGCGGTCAGAAGCTCACAGGCGATGAGATGGTGGAGTTTTACGCCCGCCTCTGCGCCAAGTATCCCATCGTCAGCATCGAGGACGGTTGTGCCGAAGGCGACTGGGTGACGTGGAAGAAGCTCACGGACAAGCTCGGCAGCACGACCCAGTTGGTCGGCGACGATTTGTTCGTGACCAACGTGAAGTTCCTGAAGAAGGGTATCGACACTGGCACCGCCAACTCGATTCTGGTCAAGGTGAACCAAATCGGGTCGCTGACGGAGACACTCGACGCTGTGGAACTGGCCCAAACCAACCGTTACACCGCTGTTCTTTCACATCGCTCCGGCGAGACGGAGGATGCGACCATCGCCGACATCGCCGTGGCCACGAACTGCGGCCAGATCAAGACGGGTTCCCTCAGCCGCACGGACCGCACCGCGAAATACAACCAGTTGCTGCGCATTGAGCAGTTGCTGGGGCGGAATGCCGTGTATGCCGGCCGGAGCGCGCTGCCCAAGGGCCGCTAGTCCCCGCTTTCAAACCGCACGCATCCGGTGCTGCTAACAGCAGTGCCGGATGCGTTTTGCATTTATAGGGAGCTTCCGTCCTCAATTCGCTCCCTGTTTCCGGGGTGGGCCGCTGCCAAGCCGACTTGGTGGCGTTTAAGCGAGCGCCTCTGACAGGCCAGGCGGTCGCGAGGCCACCAGGCATTTGCGATCGGGAGCCAGCTCCATGTCAGAGCGGTTGGCATGGCGCCAACGACTGGCTGCCTTGAACCACGCCTCGGCCGCCAGCTCGGACTTCATCTCGAAGACTTTCGGGCTCATGCTGCCCTGCCGCACGGCGACTCCGATGCCGGTGATGGCAGAGCCATGCACTGCATGGTGGCTGCGCTCAAGCTCCTCATCCGCCGGCAGCCCGTTGTCCGGTCGCCAGACCAATTGCCCCTCCCGCAAATGTAGTTTGACCTCGGCCAAGTCCAGCTTGCGGGCAAAAAAGATGAAGTTCTCCCACAGTTCCGCCGGTGACCCGCACCGCTCCGCCTCCATCTCCAGCCACTGCGCCAGCAGCATGATGTAGCGGGTTTCCCTGCGGATGTCCTGCAGGTCCCGCCAGACGGTGCGGAGGGAATACTTGGAGGAAACCATGCCAAAGGAATGCACGATGTAGATGACCACCAGGAAGGAGATGCCCAAAAACAGGGGCACCAGCCGGCCTTGGGACCAGAACACGCCAAACGCCATCAGCAGGAACAGCACCGAGAGGATATACAAGGTCAGCAGGGTGCGGCGATGGGAAAAACCGAACGCCACCAGCCGATGATGGATGTGGCGGCGGTCCGGCCGGAACACCGGCAGGCCCTTGACACCCCGCCGGACGATGGCCAGCGAAACATCAATGATCGGCAGGGCCAGGGCGAA
>CAIPBN010000318.1 GCA_903863315.1 uncultured Verrucomicrobiota bacterium
AACGCACTCCGCGCCTGGAACGTCGAGAAGCCGCCCACCACGGCGCAGTGCTCGCGCCCATATTTGGCGAAGATGAGCTGCACCACGTCGTCTTTGCGGTCGTGCGGGAAATCCACGTCAATGTCCGGCAGCTTGTTCAAGGCCATCCGCTCCGGGTTCAGGAAGCGCTTGAAGTAGAGGTCGAAGCGCACCGGGCACACGTCCGAGATGCCGAGGCAGTAGCAGACGAGCGAATCCGCCGCCGAGCCGCGTGTAATCCATTCGATGCCCTGCGCGCGGCATGCCTGCAAGATGTCCCACACGATGAGGAAATAGGCTTCGTAGCCGACGGCGGCGATGATGTTTAGTTCCTCCTCAACCTGCGGGGTGAACTGTGCGGCGCGTTCCCGGTAGCGTCGTTGCAGCCCCTCCTTGACGAGCCGTTCCAGTAAGGCACGGGCCGTCGAACCGTCGGGCGGGTGGAAGTCGGGGAACTGCGGTTTGCCAAATGGGAAGTCGAAGCGGCATCGCTCCGCGATTTCGAGCGTGTTCCGCAACCAGTGGTGATGCTCCTGGCACATCGCCGCCAGCTCGACCGGCGGACGGAAGTGGTAGCGACCGGTCTGGCGCTTCTCCGGGTGCGGCTCCCGCAGCAGCGTGAGCGTGCGGATGCTTTGCACAATGTCAAACTTCTGCCGGTCGTCGGGGGTGGCGTAGTGGACCGGAGGGCACGCCACGGCAGGAAAATCGTCCGGCGAGTTGTAGGACGTGGCGAGCCGGTAGAAGGAACGCGGGAACAACTCGGCCAGCCGGGCGTCGTCACTGACGGCAATCAGCCCGCTGGTCAGTCCGTCGAGTTCCGCACGCAGTAACGGGCGGCGCTGCTGGTCCGCAACCGAAGCTCCGTCGGCATCCGTCGCGGTTCGCTCCGCGTGGCGCGAGAGCAGGCGGCAGAGATTGTGATAGCCCCTCGCGGATTCCACGTAGAGCAGGAGCGGCTTGTCCCCGACCCGCAGTTCCGCACCGAGAATCGGCTTGATGCCCGCCGATTGTGCGGCCTGAACGAACTGCGCCGCGCCATGCAGATTGCCGGTGTCCGTCAGCGCCACGGCGGACAGGCCATGCTGCTTGGCCAACCCGACAAGCGCAGTTGGGGAGAGCGTAGAATCGAGGAAGGAAAAGTGACTGTGCGCCCGCAACGGCACATAGCTGCCGACGGGATGAACCGCTGGCTTGGGCTGTCGCCTCACAGGGCGGACGGCGGGAGCCACGAGGGTTGCCAACGGCTCGCGGGGCGCGTCACGAAGCCGGAAATCGTGTCCGCGCAGGATTACGGACTGGCCGCGCGAACGGCGCAATTCGTCAACCACCACGGCGAGGCGTCGGCGCGCGTCCTGCCTTTGAACTGAGACTTCGAGCGGCAGTTCGCTCCGAAAGCGCTCGTCATAGACGTTCGAGAGCTTGAGCGACACCAACCGCAGGCTCACGCGGCGTTGCCAGGCAGTCTTGAGCAACGCCCGCAGCCGCCCGTAAATGTCCGTCTCCAGATCCGTCGGCTCGATGAGGCTCTCGCCGCGCTGGTCCTCGTCCATGTCGTTGTAACGGACTTTGACCGTCAGCGTGCGGACACTGCGGCCTTCCTCGCGGACCTTGGCGAAGAGGCTGTCGGCCATGCGCCGCAACACCGCCTCCGCGAACTCCTCGTCCGTCACGTCTGCCGGAAATGTCTCCTGCTGGCTGTAGGACTTCGCCGGTTCGCGTTCGGGAACCAGCGGGCGTTCGTCCACGCCGCGCGCGAACTGCCCCAGCAGGGGCGCTTGTGCGCCGAGCATGAGCGCCAGCATCTCGCCGGGCATGGCCGCAATCTGGCCGATGCTCGCCAGACCGGCGGCGTTGAGCTTGACCGACAGTTTCGGCCCGACGCCCGGCAGCCACTTGTTCGCCAGCGGGGCGAGGTAACTGGCTTCGCTCCCGGCGGGCACCTGTTCCAGCGCGGCGGGCTTCCGCAGCTTGGAGGCGATGGCGCTCACCAGCTTGTTGCTGGCGATGCCCTCGCTGATGGTGAGCTTGAGCTTCTGCTGAATGGCGCGGCGGATGGTATCCGCCACCTCCGCCGAGGGTTTGCGCACGCCGGAGAGGTCGAAGTAGCCTTCATCAATGGAGGTTTGCTCCACGTCCGGGGTGAAGTCATAGGCGTAGCCGAACATCCAGCGCGAGAACTGCTCGTATCGCTCAAAGTCGCCGGGGAGCAGGATGAGCTTGGGACAGAGCCGCCGCGCCTGGCTCGTGGGCATGGGCGTGTAAATGCCGAACTTGCGAGCCTCATAGCTGGCGCTGGCGATGATGCCGCGCCGCTCCCCGCCCACCGCCACGGGCTTGCCGCGCAACTGCGGGTCGGAAGCCTGTTCCACCGAGGCGAAGAAGGCGTCCGCGTCGAGATGGACAATGACGCGCATAGACTCCAGCCAGTGTGACGCGGTGAGGAGGACAATGGCTGTCTCACCTCACTCCCTTGCCCGGCGGATAAGCGCGCGGAAGACGCCCTGAATCATCAGCTCCTCCGAAGGGATCAAATCGGGGAATTTGGGGTTCTCCGCGCGCAGGTAGGGCCTGCCGTTCTTGAGCAGGAACGTCTTGAGCGTGCTCTTGCGGTCAATCAGTGCCGCCACCACCTGCCCGTGACGCGGCTCCGGGCCGTGCTCCAGCAGCACGATGTCGCCGTCGAGGATATGCTTCCCCACCATGGAGTCACCCACCACGCGCAGGGCGAAGGAATTGCGCGTGGGCTTGAAGCCGATGCTTTCCACGTCCACGGAGACGCAGCCGTCGGCGTCCTGCTCACGGTCGCGGCTGAACCCGGCGGGAATGGAACCGAACAAGGGAACGTGCGCGATGCGGCTGCGTGACCCACCCCAAGGCTGCGCGAGCCGAAGTCCCCGGGCGATGCCCGGCTCACGCGCCAGCCAGCCCTTGCGGACGATGGCTTCGAGATGGCACTCCGCCGCCCGCTTGCTGCTCCATCCGAACTCGCCCGCCAGCTCCCGGCTGGTCGGCGGCGGCTCGCCGGCAGCGAGCCGGTCGCGGACGTGCTCGAAAACTTTCCGCTGAACAGGGGTCAGGTCGGTCATACTAGCCACATGGCTAGTATTGGTTCACTCCCCTGTCAATCGGGAGTTACTCACCACCCGGCTCAACCATGGCAGCGATGGTTTCCAGCGCGTTACCTTCCAGCCGGTTGTTCACGAAGATGAACGTCTTCCGGCTCGGGCCGGCGGCTTTCCCTTCCTTTAGCAAAAACACTCCCGCCGCCCGCGCTTCCTCGTTCACTTCCCTCGTCTGGTCGTAAGGCTGAAACGTCTTGACCGCTTCCTCGTAAGACCGGCCTGGCTTGAGCAGGAACCGGGCGGCGACCAGGGCGGGATTCGGACGACTGCCGGGCAGGGCCATCTGCTCGCTCACCGAGGGCATGGCGCTCCAGGAGTTGAAGACGTGCGTGACGCCGTGACGGGCAAGGCACGCGAAGTAGTCCGGCTGCAACCAGTGCTGGTTGCGCATCTCGACGGCGTAAGGCCAGCCCTTCGGCAGCCGGCCAAGGAATGTGTCCAAGGCGGCCACGAAGTCGCGTCCGTGCTCGTAATCCGTCTTGTAGAACCGGGAGAACTCGAACATGAGCAGAC
>CAIPBN010000319.1 GCA_903863315.1 uncultured Verrucomicrobiota bacterium
CCGCGATTCGAGAGGAACTGGATTCCTTCGTATTCCGGTCCGAATACCCAAAGACCGCGCTCAAATAGAGGCTGAAGGTCATGGAGTTCGTCCGCGACTTTGGAGTTCACGAGAGATTTCAACCGCTCGATTAGCCGAAGGCGCCCCTCCAACTCATGCAGCACCATTGCGACACTGTCCGCAGTCCAACGCCGCATGATGCCGTTCCAGGTGTCGAGGTCTTCAGGTGAACACCGCTGAAGTTGCTTGAGCAGGTCGTATCCTGTCTTCGAGGACTCCATTCTACCAAACACCGCTGCGGCGCGGGCCAAGTCTCCCTCACTGATGGTCGGGCACGTCTCTTGAATCTCGTCGATAAACTGCGCGACTTGTTGTCTCGAAATCGTGGTCATCTCCCGAAGGGCACCTTTTGTCTGCTCCAGTGCCAGCTTCTTCCGTTCCTTCCTGTTCGCAGATTGCAGATGGTTAAGCTTTTGGATGATGTGCCTGTGGACTGCCTGCCTGACGGCATTCACCTCGGCTCCCGCGTAGAATCCGGTCCAGTCCGGCTTTCTGAACGGCTCCAGAACGTCGGCCTCAACAACGAAGCTGTAGCGCCGAGCTAGTGAACCCCGGCCGTCTAGGTATGCCCCCTCGCCATCAAGCCCATCCCACGTGGGATTCCCAACCGCCCGCTGCTTCACCCACCAGCAGATGCCCCTTAGCTGTGTCGTGCGGTCGCGAGCTTCGGAATCAATCTGGTGTATGGTTACAGCGCCCTGTCCATCAACAACCAAGGTGGTGGTCTGTAAATGTTTGAGGTCGAGGAGTTGAATCGGCTGGCGGTTGAGCAGGATTTGAAAGGAAGGGATGACTGAAAACTTCGTCCCGATTATTTCCCGCAGCTCTGCATCTGAGACGAAGTTGCGGAGGACAATGGCACGTATAGCGGTTCCGTGCCCGTCGCCATCTTGTTCATTGGTAATCGTGAATCGAAACGGACTTGGACCTGCTCCCGACGCACGCTCAACTTGGCACGAGAAAGTGCGGCCACCCTTGGTTGTCTTAATCTCGTAGGAGTCTGCGAAACAGAATGCTCCGTGCCGCCCTTTCCCACTCCGGCCAAAAACGGCTCGTTTCTCTCCGCTAATATGATTGGGGTTATCAGCGAATCGGCCCTGAGATTCCTGCCGGTTGTAGCTCAAAGTCTTCCACCGAACGTCAAAATCCGCCTTTGTCATCCCGGCTCCATTATCCGAGATCGAAAACTCGCCGCCAGCATTGCTGGGCCACTGAATTATCACTTCCGTAGCGCCAGCATCGTAGGCATTCGCTATCAGTTCAATGACAGCTACACGCGGTTCACGGATAATGCTTCCAGCGTGGTCGTCTAGGAATCCCTCGCCAAAAAAGAGTGCCTGTTGCGAGGTTGCTTTGTTGCTCATGACATCTTCTCAATCAACTCCTCCAGCCGTGCCCAGAGCACCTGCTCCAGATGCTCCCGCACTGGCTCGACGGTGATGCGGTTCACGATTTCGCTGGCGACGCGGTGCATATCATCTCATCTCGGTCTCCGCTAGCGCTTGGCGGTGTGCATGACTTCGGCGGTGGTGAACTGGGTCTCGTGCTTGATTTCCGCGTCACTGAGGCCTTTCCAACCAAGATTTCTTGGCTTCGGGAGCTGCCACTCGCCCTTCGTAGGCGGCTCTGGCGCATACACACTCAGCATGTATTCCAGCCCACGCCGGGACAGCTCGGCGAAGGAGATTTCGCGGGCTTCGCAGACCTTGCGGGCGCGGGCGCAAACCTCGTCGGGCAGTTGGATTTGAGTGCGCGTCATGCCGGCAGCCTGCCATCAGTGGGTTTGGAGTCAATTCGCCGTCACTTCTTCTCAATCAACTCCTCCAGCCTTGCCCAAAGCACCTGCTCCAGATGCTCACGCACCGGCTCGACGGTGATGCGGTTCACGATTTCGCTGGCGAAGGCGTGGGTGAGCAGGCGGCGGGCGTTGACCTCGGAAATGCCGCGCGTGCGGCAGTAGAAGAGCGCCTCGTCGTTGAGCTGGCCCACAGTCGCGCCGTGCGTGCACTTCACGTCGTCGGCGAGGATTTCGAGCTGCGGCTTGGAGTTCACCGTGGCGGTGTCGGTGAGCAGGAGGTTGCGGCTCGTCTGCTTGGCGTCGGTCTTCTGTGCGTCTTTGCGGACGAAGATTTTGCCGTTGAACACGCCGCGCGAACTGCCGCCGAGGATGCCGTGATAAAACTCGTGGCTGCCGCAGTGCGGCTGCGCGTGGTCGGCGA
>CAIPBN010000320.1 GCA_903863315.1 uncultured Verrucomicrobiota bacterium
CTGCTGTCCATCAAGTCTGTCAACGCACTATCGCACTACACGGACTGGACCATCGCGCATGTTCACACCGGCGCGCTGGGCTGGAACGGCTTCCTCACCTTCAGCGTGCTCTACTGGCTCTACCCGCGCCTCTACAACACGAAGCTGTATTCCGTGAAGCTGGCCAACTGGCACTTCTGGCTCGGGCTGCTGGGCATGATGTTCTACGTCATCCCGATGTATTGGAGCGGCATCACGCAGGGGCTGATGTGGAAGCAGTTCACCAGCGAGGGCTTCATGCAGTATCCGAACTTCCTCGAAACCGTCCTCCAGCTCATCCCGATGTATAAGCTGCGCGCCATCGGCGGCACGTTCTACATCCTCGGCGCGTGCCTTATGGCTTACAACCTCTACAAGACGGCCAAGGCCGGCGTATTTGTTCCGGAGGTCGAGGTGCAGGCTCCCGCGCTGAAGACGGAGGTGGCGGCCCACGACGGAAACGACCCGTGGCACCATCGGTGGATTGAATCGAAGCCGCTGGTGATGACCGGCTTCGCGCTCATCGCCGTGTTGATTGGCGGCCTCGTCGAGTTCATCCCCATGTGGATTATCAAGGAGAACGTCCCGACCATCGCCGCCGTAAAACCCTACACGCCGCTCGAAGTCCTCGGTCGCGACATCTACATCCGCGAGGGCTGCGTGGGCTGTCACTCGCAGATGATTCGACCCTTCCGCAGCGAGACCGAGCGCTACGGCGAATACTCGAAAGCCGGTGAGTTCGTCTTCGACCACCCATTCCTGTGGGGCAGCAAGCGCACCGGGCCTGACCTGCACCGCATCGGCGGCAAGTATCCAGACGCCTGGCACTACAACCACATGGACGAACCCCAGCTCACCTCCCCCGGCTCCATCATGCCGCGCTACCCGTGGCTGCTGACGCAGAAGTTGGAGACCAATTCCCTGCCTGCGCGCATCGGTGCGCTCCGCAAAATCGGTGTCCCGTATCCCGGCGGCTTCGAGGCCACCGCGCAGACGAACCTTCAGGCCCAAGCGGCTAAAAT
This sequence comes from uncultured Verrucomicrobiota bacterium, assembly GCA_903863315.1. Classification (GTDB taxonomy): domain Bacteria; phylum Verrucomicrobiota; class Verrucomicrobiia; order Limisphaerales; family SXTU01; genus SXTU01. Next base: position 1,041 of record CAIPBN010000320.1, read on the forward strand.
CGTGGAGAACCTCAAGCAAGGCGCCATTACCAACGCCCCGCCCGACCGCGAAATCATCGCGCTCATCGCGTATCTCGAGCGCCTCGGCACCGACATCAAGGCGACCAACGCTCCGCCGGTGAAGACGGCGGCAAACTAACCCCCACCGAACCTACTTATGATTAAGAATGTTCTCTCCGACATCGGCGGCATCGGCCTCTACGGCGTGATTTCCATCTGCCTGTTCTTTGCCGTGTTCACCGGTGCGCTCTTCCTGTCACTGCGGATGAAGCAATCCGTGGCCGACCATATCAACTCTCTGCCGCTGGAGGACGGCGAACCTGTGCAGAAAGGAGTCTCCCATGAATGACCACCCGCATGAGCCCAAGCTGCTCGAGCATGACGCCGACGGCATTCGCGAACTCGACAACCTGCTTCCCCGATGGTGGGTGTGGCTGTTCTACGGCTGCATCGCTTACGCGGCGGGCTACCTCGTGTATTACCACGTGTTGAAGGCCGGGCCGCTGCAAGCGGCCGAGTTCGACGCCGAGTGGAAGGCCGGCGAGGCGCTCAAGTCCGCCGCGCTGGCGAAATTCGAGGCCACCATTGCCACCCTTGTGCCCGCGTCAGACAAGGTGATTCTCAGTCAGGGTCAGCAAGTGTTCATGACCTATTGTGCCCCGTGCCATCGCCCGGACGGCGGCGGCCTCGTCGGCCCGAACCTCTGCGACGACTACTGGATTCACGGCTCCAACTACGTGGACAACGTGAAAATCATCATCAATGGCGTGCCCGACAAAGGCATGTTGACGTGGCGCGGCATCCTCAAGCCCGGCGAAGTCCACGCCGTCGCCAGCTACATCTACCAGTTCCGCGGCACCAAGCCGCCGAACCCGAAGCCACGGGAAGACCAGGCTCCGAAACAGACGGGGCCGAGTCCGTTCGAGTAGCACCAGCTCAGTTCACAACTCACTCCATCCATGCCATCCGCCGTGGAAGACAAACCCAAACCCTCTGCCCACGACGACCACGGCGTCGCCCAGGACATCAACTGGGAAGACTACCGTGACCACCTGACCACGGCGGAC
>CAIPBN010000321.1 GCA_903863315.1 uncultured Verrucomicrobiota bacterium
AGCCGGCCCGGCTCGATGAGGCGCGGGCTCAGGCCGCCGAGCACGCCGGACTGGAGCTTGGTGCGCCAGTTGTAACGGCCCGTCATGATGCCGTAGCGCGTGGGTGTGCAGACGGAGGAGCTGGAGTGAACGTCCGTGAAAATCATCCCGCCAGCGGCGAGTTTGTCCAAGTAGGGCGTGGCGATTTTGCCCTGTGGGTTCAGGCACTTCACGTCGCCATAGCCGAGATCGTCGCAAAGGATGTAGAGAATGCTGGGTTTGGCGGGAGCGGCAAATGCGAGCGCGACGGAGCATGCGAGTGCGAGGCTGGCGACAATGGCTTTCACGCGCGCAAGTGTAGCGAGGAAGTGCAGCGGTGCAACGCCTGCGAAGCCGAGCTATTGCAGCGGCAAAGTCAGCCGCACCTCAAGTCCGCGCGTTTCGCGATTCCGGGCCGTGGCGGTGCCGCCGCAGGCTTCGATGCAGGTCTTCACAATGGCGAGGCCGAGGCCCGCGCCACCCGTGTTGCGGGCGCGGTCCGGGTCGGTGCGATAGAAGGCGTCGAAAATGCGGTCCAGGTGCTCGGGGGGCACGCCCGGGCCGAGGTCGGTGACGAGGATGACGCAACTGGTGCCCTCGCGCCGCGCGGTGATGGTGATGGGACCGGCGTCCCCGGCGTAGCGCAACGCGTTGCGGACGAGGTTGGAGAGCGCGCGTTGCAGCAGCTCGGGGCGGGCGAAGCAGGTTAGGTCGGCAGGCACCTCGACGATGACTTCGCCCGTCTTGGCGGCCTCGCGCTGGGCGGCGTGATCGGCGACAGTCTTCACGTTGACGCGCTCGCGCTTGACGTTGCCAGGCTTGAGCGAGGCCTTGGAGATGGAGAGCAACTCGTTGACGAGGTCGCTCATGTGCTGGACCTCCTCACTCAAGTCGGCGAGCGGTTCCTTCTGCTGCTCGGTCGCGTGCTGTTCGAGGATGCCAACGGACATTTGCAGCCGCGCCAGCGGCGAGCACAACTCGTGGGCGATGTCGCCGAGCGAGCGTTTCTGGCCGGTGACGAAGCCTTCGAGCCGCGTGCTCATGCGGTTGATGGACGCGCCGAGCTGGCCGATTTCATCGGTGCGCTGGTCGTCCACGCGCACGTCGAACTGGCCGTCGGCAATCTGCCGGGTGGCGCGCGTGAGTTGCGTGATGCTGCGTGTGATGCCGCTGATGAACGGCAGCCAGAAGAGCCCGCACACCGCGACCACGCCCGCGCAAAACAGCACCCACGGACGATAGTCGAAGAAAAACCCACCCGCAGTGAACGTGCTGGAGCGCGCGAGCAGTGTGCAACGCAGATGCCCCGTGCCGCCGGTGCCGGGCCGAAGCGCGCCCATCAGCCCGACCCAGTAGGCCCGCGGGTTTTCCGACTGCACGAGGAAGCGGCGGTGAATTGGCGCGGAGCCGGGTGGCTCCTGCTTGCCCATCCCCGACGAGCCGGGAGCGGAGGTTTCCGTCCAATCACTTTCCACGGGCGGGCCTTTCTTGCCACCAGGACCTTTCCTGCCGGACGGAGGGAAGCCGCCTTGGCCGAACTCGTTCGTGCCAGGCACCGAACCGCTCCGGTTTGGACCGAGCCCCTCGCCGCCGCGTGGCGGACGCGGAAGCTGGGCACGCAGGGTTTCCGGCAAGTCCACTTCCTCGCCGGCGAGTGTCTGCAATTCATCGCCCAGCAAGACGAACTTCACGCCGTGGGCGTCGCCGTAGCGCGCGAGGATGCCGTTCCATTCAGTGCTCGGCTTGGTTTCCAGTTCGCCCAAGATGGCGCGCGCGGTGGACTCGACGCGTCCGCCGACATGGCCAGCAAGAAAGGAGTCAAAGCCACTGCGCGTGGCAAAGCGCAGCCCAAGCCACGCGACGAGCATCAGCACGAGCAGGTTCAGCGAGAACCAGGTGAGAATCTTGGCGGAGAGGGGAAAACGCGGGTTCATGAAATTTCCGGCCGGATGAGCATGTAGCCCGCCGAGCGCACGGTGCGGATGAAGCGCGGCTCCTTCGGGTCGTCGCCGAGTTTTTTGCGGAGCGCGGAGATGTGCACATCAATCGAGCGGTCAAAGACTTCGTAATTGCGATTGCGGATTTCGTCGAGCAATTGCTCACGGGACTTCACGCGGCCCTGCGCGCGGGCGAGCGAGAGCAGCAGGTCGAACTCGACTGGTGTGAGGGTGAGCGTTGTCTTGCCGAGCACCGCCGTGCGCGCGGCGGGATTGATGCGCAGGTCGCCGGCCACCACTTCCTCGTCCGCGTCGGCTGCCGCGCCAGGGGAAGTTTGTGTGCTCCGACGTGTCACGGCGCGGAGGCGGGCCAGCAGTTCGCGCGTCGAGAAAGTTTTCGGCAGATAGTCGTCCGCGCCGAGTTCGAGGCCGACGATGCGGTCCGCCTCGTCGCCGCGCGCGGTGAGCATGAGCACGGGCACGGCGGAGTGGGTGCGGATGCGCTTGAGCACCTCGAAGCCGTCGCAGCCCGGCAGCATGAGATCGAGGATGACGGCGTGCCACGATTCAGCCACGGCCCGCTCCGCCCCCTCCGGCCCAGTGTGCGTGGCCTGCACGTTGTAGCCGAGGGGTTCGAGGTAGTCTTTGATCAGCCGGCAAAGCTTGCGGTCGTCATCAATGACGAGGACGCGCGTGGCCGGGACAGCGGCAGGAGCGGCGGTTTTCGGAGGCGCGGCCATGAGTGCGTTGGGGAGGTTGATAACAGAGGCGAGCGGATTTGGGAACTCGCCTGACACGGCGGGGGAAAGTTTCGTCAGCATGGCGCATCGGGTTTTCCCCGAAGTTTTCCGCGTGGACGAGGCACGGCGAGCAGATTTACACCGGCTTAACAAATCTGGTTTGCCTGGCTCACAATCTCTTTACACATACGGCGCAGCTTGGCGGTAGCAAACATCGCCGCTGCCATGAAAACTCATCTGCTCCGCTGCCTCGCCTTGCTCTCCCTGCTTGTCCCGGCCCACGCCGCTGATGTCACCGTGTCCGACACACTCGTCTCGCTCGCATCCAGCGCTGGCGGGACGAAGAACTACACCTTCACCGACGCCGCGTCTGGCCAGAGCGTCACCGTGGCGGTGACGATGACACCGTATTCGCAGACGGTGGGCGAGGTTTTCACCGCGTTGGATGGCAACACGCGTCTCGGCATCGGCCCCGGCGGCAGCGGCGATGACAACCACGTGGACAGCACCGAAGGCTTGAACCTCGCCGCCTCGCTCGTGTCCGCGAGTGCGGGCGTGACGGCGAGTTCGGTGCGCTTCCGCGTCGCCAGCATCGGCCTGAGGAACACGAGCAACCCGACCTTGAGCTGGGTTTCCTCCGCGACCAGCTCGAACGGTTTTGTTCTGAACGCCGAGGCCCTGTTCACTCTCGACTCCGCAACCGCCTCGCTGAACGGCGCGAGCTACGCAGGTCAGTTGCGCTTCCTAACCAGCGATGACCTGCAACTCAGCGACGCTGTCACCGGCGGACTCGGTCTCGTGCTGAACGCGACCTTTTCCACCAACGGCGCCGTGACCGACGCGCTCATCACGTCGTGGTTCACCAAGGACTCCGGCAAATACGCGCGTATCTACGAGACCACAGCGAACCAGACCGCCGGCACGACCTCGCTGACGTGGTCGCGGGGCACGGTCGCGCAGACATTGCCGGCTTACGCGGGCGTGCAGGAAATCAGCTCCTCCGCGAGCTACGTGTATGTCCGCACGACGGGCTTGGGCTTCCACAACATGGGGCCGTGGTATCTCGACGCGGGCAAGTCGCAGCTCTTCCCGAACCTGCCCGGCAACACGGCGACCATCTGGCGCTTCTCGCGCACGCCCGCCGCTGCGACCTCGCCCACGCTCACCACGCTCGGCGCGATTGGCTACTTCGTGGACGGCGTGGCGATGTTCGACGGGCAGGACGGCTATTACTGGAACGGCACTGCGGAGGCGCAGAGTGGCACCGGCGGTTTGTGGAATCGCGACGCGTATCCCGAGGAAGGCGTTTCCTTCGACCCCGGCAACGCGCACCAAGAACAGACCGGCACGTATCACTACCACGCCAACCCGCTCGCGCTGCGCTTCCAGCTTGATGACAACGTGACCTACAACGCAGGCACGAAGACCTGGACCGAGACCGCCGGCACGCCGACGAAGCACTCACCCATTCTCGGCTGGGTGAAGGACGGCTATCCCATCTACGGTCCTTATGGCTATTCCTCGCCGAGCAATTCCAGCAGCGGCATTCGGCTTATGATCACGGGCTACGTCTTGCGCAACGGCCAGAACAGCACGGTGAACTTGGCGACGACTGGCCGCGTCACGCTGCCCGCGTGGGCCGCGCGCGGACGCAGCCGTTCGACCACGCTCGCGGCCAACGAATACGGCCCGAACGTGACTGGTATCTACACCGTGGGCCGCTACCACGAGGACTACGAATACCTTGGTGACGTGGGTCAGGTGCAGGGCGTGAACTTCGACCTCGACGAGCACAACGGCCGCTTCTGCGTCACGCCGGAGTTTCCCAACGGCACCTACGCCTACTTCATGACCATCAACAGCAGCGGCACGCCGGTCTATCCCTACAACACCGGCCGTGTCTTCAAAGGCGTCACCAGCGGCGGCGCGGTGACGAGCATCACGGAGACAGTCACGACCAACTTCGTCGGCGGACCGAACGTGCCGGTGAACGTGGCGCGGCCGACCGTGAGCGGCGGAACGGTGACGCTCGTATGGAGCGGCGCGGAAGGCGGCACCTACGCCGTGGAAAGCCGTTCCGAAGTGAATGGCTCCTGGACGCCGGTGGCGACCGGTGTGGCACCGACCGGCAACGCTGGCTCCCGCGCGGTGACGTCTGCAGGCGGCCGAGCCTTCTACCGTGTGGCCCGCACCGCGCTGGCGAACTACTCGACCACCGCCGCAGGCACGGGTGGAGGAGGCGGTGGGGGTGCCGGTGGCGGCGGTGGCACGCCCGTGCCACCCACCATCACGAGCGTCACGCCCAACAGCGGCACCTCGAGCGCATCTGCCACCATCACCATCACGCTCGGCGGCACGAACCTGCCACCGGCGGACGCGGTGCCGACCTCAGTCACGCTCGGCAGCGTGAGTGGCACCGGCATCTCCTACAACGGCAGCGCGGTAACGGCGAACTTCACGCTTCCAGTTACGACTGGACTGCAAAACATCGTCGTGACCTTCCCCGCACCGCCGACCGGCGGAGTCGCGCTCAGCATCACCGGCACCAATGTTTTCACGGTCAATGCGTCGGGCGGCGGCGGACCTTCCACCACCACCGCTCCGGGTGGCACCGCTTCGCGCGGCACAACGGTGACGGTCACCATCACGTTGCCGGCGAACCCGCCGCAGCCTCCCCTCACCGACCCGATGACGAGCCAGACAATTTTGCCGCAGACCGTCACGCTCGGCACAATCAACGGCACCAACATCTCGCGACCCGTGCAAGGCACGGTGGTCGCCACGTTCGTCATCCCAGCAAACGCGACTGCTGGCGCGCAGAACGTGGTCGTCACCTTCCCGCCGCCGCCGGGGATGCCGACGGGCGCCACTTACACGCTGACGGGCGGGGTGACGATTCAGTAAGCTTGGGCCATGAAGCCGCAGCACCTCACCACCAACCAGCGCATCGCCCGGGTATGGGCGACACTGGCAGTCTTGGGTCTGCTGCTGTGGTGGACACAGCGGGCGCGTGGTGTGGAGTCGGAGGTGACGGTGTCCATCGAGCCGTGTTTCCGGGGCAAGCCGCTGGGGTTTGACCAGCTTCGTTGCACAAATGCCGCCGGCCAAGCACTCGCCGTGACACGGCTAGACATGTTGCTTTCCGGCATCGCGGTGCGGCGCACGAACGGCTCGTGGCTGGAGAAGCACCATTGGTATGCGTTCATCAACGCGCGCGAGGGCCGGACAAACTTTGTGCTGCGCGGCCTGCCGGCAGGAGATTACGACCGGCTGCGCTTCAGCATCGGCCTGCCGTCGGAGCAAAACCACGCCAGCCCCGCGCAGTGGGACGCGGCGCATCCGCTCAATCCGCAGATCAACGGCCTGCATTGGAACTGGCAGGGCGGCTATGTCTTTCTCGCGCTCGAAGGAAAATGGGGTTTGCCGCCGCAGTTGATAGGGGAGCGCGATGGCGTGGGCGGCGAGCGGGTGAACGCGTTGAACACCGGCCTAGCCGCGTCGGGGCTGAGTCATCCTTCGCCTGCCATCGGCGGGAGCGCCGGTGCCGAACTGACGCAGGCTGGCAGTCCGCCGAACCGCCGGGGGGACACCGGCGCTCCGCTGGCGGGTTTCTCCTGGCATCTCGCAACCGACCGGCAACTGATGACCGTGGATGTGCCGGTCATGCTAGTGTAGTGTCCCACAAATAGCTACACACTGGTTTGTCGGGGTAGCGTGGAGGCATGCCTCGCAAAACCCCGCCTCTCAGCCTTGATGCTTCCGCGCTTGA
>CAIPBN010000322.1 GCA_903863315.1 uncultured Verrucomicrobiota bacterium
ACCTTCACATCGAGGCCCAAGGACTGCATTTCCTTGACGAGGACGTTGAAGGATTCCGGCACGCCGGCTTCGAGGGCATTGTCACCCTTGACGATCGCCTCGTAGATGCGGGTGCGACCCTGCACGTCGTCAGACTTGACGGTGAGGAGCTCCTGCAGCGTGTAAGCCGCGCCGTAGGATTCCATTGCCCACACTTCCATTTCGCCGAAGCGCTGGCCGCCATACTGGGCCTTGCCGCCCAGCGGCTGCTGGGTGACGAGGGAATACGGTCCCACCGCGCGGGCGTGAATCTTGTCCGCCACCAAGTGGCCGAGCTTCATCATGTAAATGAAGCCAACGACGACTTCCTGATCGAAGGACTCACCGGTGCGGCCATCGAACAAAGTGGCCTTGCCATGCTCGCCCACGAGCACCTGGCCCACTTCCTTCTTGTGCTTGTCACCGGCCTCGCTGAGGTAGCCGCGGATTTCCTTCTCGCGAATACCGTCGAAGACCGGCGTGGCAAACTTGAGCCCCAAGAACTTCGCCGCCCAGCCCAAGTGGGTCTCGAGCAACTGACCGACGTTCATGCGGGACGGAACGCCCAGCGGGTTGAGCACGATGTCCACCGGAGTGCCATCGGCGAGGAACGGGAGATCCTCCTCCGGAACAATCTTGGCGACGACACCCTTGTTACCATGGCGGCCGGCCATCTTGTCACCGACCGACAGCTTGCGCTTGCTGGCAATGTAAACCTTGACCTGCTTGACCACGCCGGGATCGATGTCCTCGCCCGCCTCGGAGCGCTCCAGCTCCTCATCGTGCTGCATCTGGAGGTCGTCGAACTTCTTCTTAAACGTCGCGATGATCTCGTTGATCTTGTTGCGGATCGGCGAGGGGTCGATCTCGATCTTGTCATACACCTGCGCCAGCTTCCGGAGCAGGGTCTTGGTGATCTTGCGGTTGGCGGGAATGATGATCTCGCCGGTTTCCGCGTTGGTCACGTCGAGCGGGATCTTTTCACCCAGCAGGATGTTGGACAGCGCCTCCGTAAGTTGATCACGCAAGGTCTCGATTTTGCCCTTGTATTCCTCCTCGACCACCTTCTGGGCGCGCTTGGCGTCCTTGTTCTCGGACTTGACCGGCGCAGACATGTCGGTCGGCTTCTTGGCCGAGACCTTCACGTCCATGACGATGCCGTAGGTGCCTGAGGGAACCTTGAGCGAGGTGTCCTTCACGTCCGCAGCCTTCTCACCAAAGATGGCCCGGAGCAAACGTTCTTCCGGAGCGAGTTCCGTCTCCGACTTCGGCGTGATTTTGCCGACGAGAATGTCGCCGGGCTTGACCTCGGCACCGATGCGGATGACGCCATCGGGCCCGAGATTTCGCAGGGCTTCCTCACCGAGGTTCGGAATGTCACGGGTTATTTCCTCCGGTCCTAGCTTGGTGTCGCGGGCACCCACCTCGAACTCGTCGATATGAATGGAGGTGAACACGTCGTCCTTGACGATGCGCTCGCTGATGAGGATCGCGTCCTCGAAGTTATAGCCGTTCCACGGCATGAAGGCGACGAGCACATTGCGCCCGAGCGCGAGTTCTCCGCCCTGCGTGCAGGGGCCGTCGGCAATGGCTTGGCCCTTCTTCACCGTGTCGCCCTTGGCGACGAGCGGCTGCTGGTTCACGCAAGTCGCGGCGTTTGAACGCATGAACTTGCGGAGCCGGTAGATCCACACCCCGTCCTCGGGCGCGTGTTTGAGCTTCTTCTTGGTCTCGGGAATCTTCCCGTCCTTGGTGATGATGATTTGATCACCGGTGACGCTCGCAACCTTGCCAGCCTCATCGGCGACCAGCACCGCCATCGAGTCACGCGCGACGCGCTCTTCAAGGCCGGTGGCAACGAACGGAGCCTCCGTGATCAGCAATGGCACCGCTTGGCGCTGCATGTTCGAGCCCATCAAGGCGCGGTTGGCATCGTCGTGTTCGAGGAACGGAATCAGGCCGGCAGCCACGGATACGAGCTGTTTCGGGGACACGTCCATGTAGTCCACTTCCTTGGCTTCCACGTCCACGAAATCGCCCTTGCGACGGCAGGTGACGCGCTCGCCGGTGAAGTGACCCTTTTCATCCAGGCGCGCATTGGCTTGGGCGATGGTGAAACCTTCCTCGCGGTCGCCCGTGAGGTAGTCCAGTTCGCCGGTGACGCGGCCGTTCACGACCTTGCGATACGGCGTCTCGATGAAGCCGAAGTCGTTCACGCGGGCAAACGTCGCCAGCGAGGCAATGAGGCCGATGTTCGGACCTTCAGGCGTCTCAATCGGGCAAATACGACCGTAGTGCGAAGGATGCACGTCGCGCACCTCGAAGCCCGCGCGATCACGCGAAAGGCCCCCGGGTCCAAGGGCCGACAAGCGGCGCTTGTGGGTCAGCTCGGCGAGCGGGTTGATCTGATCCATGAACTGGCTCAACTGGGAGCGGCCGAAGAAGTCCCGCACCACGGCGGAAAGGGCCTTCGGATTGATGAGCTTCGCGGGCGTCATCGTGTCCACTTCCTGATCGAACAGCGTCATGCGCTCCTTGACGAGGCGCTCGGTGCGGGCCAGACCCACGCGGCACTGGTTGGCGAGCAGTTCACCCACCGTGCGGACACGGCGGCTGCCAAGATGGTCAATGTCGTCAACGCTCCCCTGCCCTTTTTTGAGGCGGAGCAGATATTTGGTGGCGTTGACCAAATCCTTCTTGGTCAGGATACGGGAGGTAGCGTCCTCCTTGAAGTTGAGCTTCTGGTTGATCTTGTAACGGCCCACGCGTCCCAAATCGTAACGCTTCGGGTCGAAGAAGAGCCGTTTGATTAGCGCACGCGCGTTGGCCGCCGTGGGCGGATCGCCAGGGCGGAGACGGCGATAGATGTCCTTGAGCGCCTCTTCCTCGTTCTTGGTCGGATCCTTCTTGAGGCACTTGATAACGATGCCGTCGTCCACCGAAGTGTCCACGACGCGAATCTTGGTCACCCCCAGCTCCGCAATCTGCTTCACGACCGCTTTGGACAGCGGCTCGAATGCGCGCGCGACCACGATGTTTTTGTCGGGATCAACTGCATCTTCCACCAACACCTTGTTGGCAATGTCCTCCAGGCCCTCGGCCTTCTTCACGGACAACTCCTCGATGTCGTAGAACAGCTTGATGATTTCCTCGTCGGTGCCGCGCACAACATCCTTCTTGGCCTTCTCCTCGCCATCCAAGAAGGCAAGCGCACGGAAGAACGTGGTGGTGAGGAACTTCCTGCGGCGCTTTTTACGATCCAAATAGACGTAAAGCAAGTCGCTGGTGTCGAACTGGGCCTCATACCAAGAGCCACGGTCAGGAATGATCCGGAAGCTGTGCAGCTTCTTGCCGTTCGGATGGGTGGCCTCCTCAAAGGCCAGACCCGGCGAACGATGCAACTGGCTGACAATGACGCGCTCGGCACCATTGATCACAAAGGTGCCCTGCGGGGTCATGAGTGGCAGCTCGCCCATGAACACCTTTTCTTCCTTGGCCCCCCGGGAATCGTCCCGCAGCCGGAAAGTGACATGCAGTGGCGCGCCAAAGGTAAGGCCCTCGCGAATGCTGTCCAACCAGCTCAGCTTGGGGTCGCCAATCTCATAGCCGGTGTATTCCAAGACAGTCTTGCCATCGTAGCTCTCGATGGGAAAAACCTCGTTGAACACTGCCTGAAGACCAAGATTCCTGCGCTTGGCGGGCGTGACCTGCGTTTGCAGGAACTCGACGTAGGAGTTGACTTGGATCTCAATCAAGTTGGGCGGCGAGAGCGGCTCCTTGATTTTGCCAAAGTTGATGCGTTCTGCTTGTCGAGTGGCCATGTTTATCTTTCGGGCTGGCCCAGCACCTGCCGGGCATTTTCACTATGGGACAAAAAGAGGCAGCCCCCCGGTTTTTGCCGGGAGTCCGCCACAAAAATTCTAACCTAATGCTGCAACAAACTATCAGTCTCGCCGCTTTCACGCCCCGCGGTGGGGAAGAGACGGGCGACGGCCAAGCGGGCCGCCGCCCGTCGTGAATGACTAAAATTACTTGAGTTCGACCTTCGCACCGGCGTCTTCGAGCTTCTTCTTGGCCGCCTCGGAATCCGCCTTGTTGGCGCCTTCGAGCACGGGCTTCGGAGCACCCTCGACGAGGGCCTTGGCCTCAGCGAGGCCCAGCCCGGCCTTGATTTCACGAACCGCTTTGATGACGCCAATCTTGTTGGCACCGGCTTCCTTCAGAATCACATCAAAGGTGTCCTTCGCTGCAGCGGCTGCCGGAGCAGCAGCGCCACCAGCTGCACCAGCAGCGGCAACGGCCACAGGAGCAGCGGCGGTCACGCCCCACTTGCTCTCCAACTGCTTCACAAGATCAGCGGCTTCCATCACCGTCAGCGCGCTCAAGTCTTCAATCAATTTTGCGATATCTGCCATGTTACCTTTCTTTAGTCTCGTCGCCCCCGGAGCCCCGTGGATTTGAGCCAGCAGCCGCCAGCCGACGATTCACTCTATTGTTGCTTGTTTGTTGTTTCTCCTCCTGCAACTGGCAGGAGGAAATTGTTGATGGTGGGGAGACTTTTGCCCTGGGCCCTGTTCGGGGTGCAGAAACCGGTCCCGTCACACTCAGGCACCTTTGTCGGCTTTGGCTTTGATGATTCTCGCCACCTGCGAGCCGGGGGTGCTGATGAGCGCCGCGAGCTTTTGCGCAGGGGCTTGAATCAGACCGACGATCTTGCCACGCAAGACCTCGATGGAAGGCAGGTCTGCCATGACTTCCAAGTCCGCCGCCTCCAAACGCTTGCTGCCCAAGTAGCCAAACTTCACCTTCGCCTTTTCAAACTCGGCGGCAAAGTTCTTGAGCGTCTTGGCTGAGGATGTGACGTCCTTCGGACCAGTCACGACAGCAATTTGTCCGGCCAAGGCTCCCGTGAGATCAGCAAGACCGGCCTCTTTGGCAGCGATGCGAAAGATGCTGTTCTTGACCACATGGGCCTCGGCCCCGTTCTTGCGAAGACGGGAGCGCAGCTCATTGAAGTGCGGCACCTTCAACCCGGTGTATTCCACCACGATGAAAAACGGGGAGGCGTTGAGACGGGCAAGGTATTCGGCGGTGATGAATTTCTTTTCGGCACGCATGGAAAGTTCCTGGTAAAGGGTTAGGCGGTGAACTCACGGGTGTCCACGCGGACGCCGGGACTCATTGTGGCGGAAAGCGTGCAACTCAGAACAAAGCTGCCCTTGACGCTCGCAGGACGCGCCTTGGTAACCGCCTCGATGACGGAACGGGCGTTCTCCTCCACCTGTTCGGGCTTGAAGTTGGCCTTGCCCACAGGGACGTGAATGTTGCCCGCCTTGTCCACCTTGAACTCAACCCGGCCGGCCTTGACCTCGCGAACGGCCTTGGCGGTGTCCTCCGTGACCGTGCCTGTCTTGGGATTGGGCATGAGGCCGCGCGGTCCGAGCACCTTGCCGAGTTTGCGAACTTCAACCATCGCCTCAGGGGTGGCCACCGCGACATCAAAGTCAACCCAGCCGTCAGTGCACTTCTTGATCATGTCGTCGAATCCAACGAACTCCGCACCAGCCTGGCGGGCAGCTTCGGCAGTCGGCCCCGGCTTGGCAAAGACCAGCACCCGGACCGTTTTGCCCGTGCCGTGCGGCAGGGGAACCGTGCCGCGCACCATCTGATCGCTTTGCTTGGGATCAACCCCCAAGCGGAAAGCCAGATCAATGGTCTCGTTGAATTTTGCCTTCTCAAACTTGGCCAGAACCTGCACGGCCTCCTTGAGCGGGTAAGGCTTGCGGGCCTCAACCAACTTTTCGTTCTTTTTGTAGCGTTTGCTTGGCATTTGTTTTGGTGCGGTGCTAGCGGACGCAAGGCGCCCTCCCGCGTTGGGGTTTATCCGACGACTTCAATACCCATGCTCCGGGCAGTGCCGGAGATGAGGCGGATGGCGGCCTCTTCGCTGTTCACGTTGAGATCCTTCTGCTTCATCTTGACGATGTCCAGGATCTGCTTGCGCGTCACCTTGCCCACCTTGTCTTTGTTGGGGGTTTTCGAACCGGAAGCAACTCCGGCCGCCTTCTTGAGCAGGACGGACGCCGGCGGAGATTTGTAAACGCAGGTAAAGGACTTGTCCTGATAAACCGTGATGATGACGGGGATGATCAGACCAGCCTGCTCCTTGGTGGCCGCGTTAAACTCCTTGCAGAAGGCCATGATGTTGACGCCGTGCTGACCAAGCGCGGGACCAACAGGGGGGGCAGGATTCGCCTGACCGGCGGCAATTGCGAGTTTGATGGAACCGGTTACTTTCTTTGCCATAAGGGGAGGGAAATACTTTCGTTGGGTTCTCTAAAGTTGGATGGTTAGGCCTTCTCGACCTGCCAATATTCGAGCTCTACGGGCGTGTTTCTTCCAAAAATGTTCACGGTCACCTTCAATTTTCCACGGGCGGGATCAATCTCCTCAATCACGCCACTGAAGTTGAGGAACGGCCCGTCGTTGATCTTGATCGTCTCACCGACCTCAAAATTGACCTTGGGCTTCTCGGTGTCTTCCGACTGGGAAATCTGATCTTTGATGACTTGGATTTCATCATCACCAACGGGAACCGGGCGCTCACCACCGACAAAACCGATGATCCCGGTGGTTTCACGGATAAAATACCAAGGTCTGTCCAAGAGACGGCGGTTCTCATCCAAAAGCTGCATGTGGATGTAAACATAGCCCGGATGCAGCTTGCGGGTCGTGACCGTCTTCTTCTGGTTACGGACTTCAACCACCTTCTCCATGGGAACGAGGACTTCCTTGATGTAGTCCTGCATCTCCTCGGTCTTAATGCGTTTCTCGATGTTGTCCCGCACCTTCAACTCCTGACCGGACAACGTATGGATGGCGAACCATTGGTTAGGCATGACAGGCGAGGCGTTAAAGGTTGTTCAGGAGCAGGACCAGCCGACTGATGATGAAGTCGGCCGCCACGGTAAACAGTGAGACGATGGAGATGGAGACCACGACCACTAGTGTGGATCCCTTCAACTCGTCACGCGTGGGCCAAGTGCACTTGCGCAACTCGACCTTGGTCTCGTCCACGTAGCCGCCCAAACGCCGCAAATGACCCTTTTGCCACGCCCAGAAGAACGCAGCCACGGCCACCACCAGCAAAATAATCTGCAATGTGCTCACGATATTATTCCGACCGCTATCCGCTTGGCGGAGGGGGAGGGATTCGAACCCCCGTTGGCGGTTAAGCCAAAGCGGTTTTCAAGACCGCCGCGATAGACCACTCTGCCACCCCTCCAGTCAAGGACTGGCAGGGCGTGAGGGACTCGAACCCCCAACCAACGGTTTTGGAGACCGCTACTCTACCAATTGAGCTAACGCCCTGTCGCCGTCCAAATCTCTCAGCCAAAGACAAAGACACGAAAGGGGGCGCGAGCATTTCAGCTCGCGCGCCCCAGTTCAAGTTAATTGTTTAGCCAGCGATGATGTCGCTGACACGACCGGCACCAATGGTGCGACCACCTTCACGGATGGCGAAGCGCTGGCCCTTTTCCATCGCGACACCGACGATGAGTTCGATGTCCACGGAGACGTTGTCGCCGGGCATCACCATTTCCACCCCGGCCGGGAGCGTGACGTTGCCGGTCACGTCCGAAGTGCGGAAGT
The DNA here is from genome assembly GCA_903863315.1 of uncultured Verrucomicrobiota bacterium. GTDB lineage: Bacteria > Verrucomicrobiota > Verrucomicrobiia > Limisphaerales > SXTU01 > SXTU01. The sequence goes on from CAIPBN010000322.1 coordinate 7,672, forward strand.
AGAACTGCGGGCGATACTTGTTGAAGAACGGCGTGTGGCGGCCACCCTCATCCTTGGTGAGGACGTAAACCTCGGCCTTGAACTTGGTGTAAGGCTTGATGCTGCCAGGCTTGGCCAGCACCATGCCGCGCTCAACTTCTTCCTTCTTGGTGCCACGGAGCAGCACGCCGACGTTTTCACCGGAGCGCGCCTCATCGAGCAGCTTGCGGAACATTTCGATGTCGGTAGCGGTGGTCTTGCGGGTTTCCTTAAGACCAACGATTTCGACTTCTTCCATCTTCTTGATGATGCCGCGCTCCACACGACCGGTCACGACGGTGCCGCGGCCTTCGATGTTGAACACGTCCTCGATGCACATTAGGAACGGCTTGTCGATTTCGCGCACCGGCTCCGGAATGAAGGTGTCAATGGCGTTGAGCAGGTCAGCGATCGCCTTCTCACCTTCCGGGGTGCCAGCCATAGCGGCGGTGGCACTGCCACGGATGATCGGGGTTTTGTCGCCAGGGAACTGATACTTCGTGAGCAGGTCACGAATTTCCATCTCGACGAGATCCAGCAGCTCGGGGTCATCAACCAAGTCCACCTTGTTCAAGAACACGACAATGGCCGGCACACCAACCTGACGGGCAAGCAGGATGTGCTCGCGGGTCTGTGGCATCGGACCATCGGCAGCGCTCACCACCAGAATAGCACCGTCCATCTGGGCGGCACCGGTGATCATGTTCTTCACGTAGTCAGCGTGGCCAGGGCAGTCCACGTGCGCGTAATGGCGCTTCTCGGACTCGTATTCGACGTGCGAAGCGGCAATCGTCACGGTCTTGGACTCGTCACGAACAGTGCCGCCTTTGGTGATATCGGCGTAGGAAATTGCAGGTGCCAAGCCCTTTCGGTTCTGGACGGCCACAATGCAAGCCGTAAGGGTGGATTTGCCGTGGTCAACGTGGCCGATGGTGCCGACGTTCACGTGGGGTTTGGTCCGTTGAAACGCTTCTTTTGCCATTTGCGATGTTCTTGTTGATGTTTTGACTCTGCTAACTCTGTTTGCCCGACCATTTCGGAGTCGGCCTGAAAAATTACTGGAGCCCATGACCGGGTTTGAACCGGTGACCTCGTCCTTACCAAGGACGTGCTCTGCCAACTGAGCTACATGGGCAACGTTTTTACCCGTTCACTTCAAAGTGCTTACCAGACAAAAAAGCCATCAAGCCGTTTCGCCCTGATGGCAGAATCTCGGAATGATGCGCTTTTGTTGCTGACGGCCTTTACAAGCCGGGCGCAAAAACTATGCCTACGCCATAAACTGTCAAACTTTTTCTGGATTGCTTTTCAGATCGGTCATGGTGCGGCTTTTGGCCAAAGGCCAGCCGGCCCCGGTCTGGGAAGCCTCAACAGCTCGAAATGGGCGCACACTGCGCAATCTCGGTTCATGGTTTGGCGACAGTGTTTGTTTGCATCTTCCAAGCCAAGCCCCCATCAGCCGGAATGCGTCTTCCATCTCATTTCACGACGAGGCCTGGTGTGGCGGTTCAAAGGGGCAGGTTCAACAATTCCAGACAGAACCAGAGCTCGATCTAGGAAGCCATCTCCCACGGGCGAGCCATCGAACAACAAGCGAAACGCTCCTCAGAACAGGTCCATCCTCGCTTTGGAGGTCAAAAGGGGGACCGCGGGATGCACAATGCGCCGTTCCGCCGTGACTGCATGAAACTGGATGGTGCAACGCTTGGCTCGACCGATTTCCCGAAATCCGTAGCGACCAATGGCCTCACGGGCAGCAACGGTCGGCACGGCTATGAAACCGCGCCCTTCAGCCGCCATGACCTTCATCAAGGCCAAATCTTCAAATTCGGCGACCACCCGTGGCTGAATATGGTTCGCGCGAAACCACGCCTCCAGCGCGCGGCGGAAAGGCGTGTTGCCCGCCGGCAAGAAGGCCGGCGCATCTTGAAGCGCCTTAGGAAACGTCCCTTTGAGCTGCGCGGCCAATCTACGGTCCGCGCAGAAAGTGGTGTCCGATTCCCCCAGCAGATGATTGGCGCATTGGAACTTTACGCTGCTGGAGGCGGGCTCATCAGCCAGCACGATGTCCAGCCGGTGGACGGCCAGTTGCTGGAGCAAATCCTCCAGCTTGCCCTCGTGGCAAATCACATGCACCGCCTGCGACAGCGAGAACAGCGGCCTGAGGATTTCATTGGCGAGCAGCTTGGGAAAGGAATCCACAATCCCCACCTGAACGCGCAGCGTCCGGAGTCCGGGACGCTGTTTGAGCGCGCTGGCCAGCTCGTGCCCCAGGGCAAAAATTTCCTCTGCAAAGCCAAACACAACCTGGCCCGCATCGGTGAGTTTGTTGGTGCGCCCCTCACGGCGGAACAGCCGTTCTCCCAGCGCGGCTTCGAGCTCCCTTATCTGCTCGGAAATGGCCGGGGGGGAGATGCGCAACTGGCTGGCGGCGGCCGCCAGGCTGCCCTGCTTGGCGACGACGTAGAAATAACGCAGGTGGTGGTAATTGAGCCAATCCATGATATTGAAATGATAATTCGGAATAACCTAATCTTCCATTCGGAAATTCCTATTTGTCCGAATTCACATATCCCCGAAGGCTAAGCCTGTATTTCTTCCATCACGCTATGACGAACCCAACAGCCGTATCGCAGACAGACTACCTCAAGACGCTGCCCAAGGATGCGGCGGCCGGCTTGGTCGTGTTTCTGGTCGCGCTTCCGCTTTGCCTTGGCATCGCGCTGGCCTCCAACGCCCCGCTCATGGCCGGCATCATCAGTGGGGTGGTCGGCGGGCTGCTCGTGGCGTGGATCAGCGGCTCGCACACCAGCGTCAGCGGACCGGCCGCCGGCCTGGCCGCCGTGGTTTTTGCCCAAATCGCCGCGCTGAAATCTTTCGAGGCGTTTCTGGTGGCCGTGATGCTGGCGGGCCTGATGCAGATTGGCCTGGGAGCCCTGCGGGCGGGATTCATCGCCGCCTTCTTCCCCTCCAGCGTCATCAAAGGGCTGCTGGCCGCCATAGGCGTGCTGCTCATTCTGAAGCAGATCCCCCATGTGGTGGGCCACGACGCCGACCCCGAAGGCGAGATGGGGTTCATCCAGCCAGACGGGCGGAACACCTTCAGCGAGCTGATCGCCAGCCTTTTTGATTTCGAGGCGGGGGCCACCCTGGTCGGTCTGCTCTCCCTAGCATTGCTGCTGGTTTGGGATCGCACCAAGCTGAAGCAGCTCCGGGTGCCGGCCCCGCTGGTGGTGGTGGTCCTCGGCGTGCTGGTGAACCACGTCCTGCGCCATTTCGGCAGCAATTGGGCCATCAGCGATTCCCACCTGGTGCAGGTGCCGACTGCGGCCAGCATCGCTGAACTCTTCCAACAAATGCCCGGACCGGATTTCCGGGCGCTGTCCAACCCCAGCGTTTACACCGCAGCCGTCACCATTGCCATCGTGGCCTCGCTGGAAACGCTGCTCAACCTCGAAGCCGTGGACAAGCTGGACACTCACAAGCGAACCAGCCCACCCAACCGTGAACTGCTCGCGCAGGGCGTAGGCAACTGCGTTGCCGGCCTGCTGGGCGGCCTGCCGCTGACCTCCGTCATCGTGCGCAGCTCGGTGAACATCAACGCCGGGGCGGTCACCCGCATGTCCGCCTTCATCCACGGCGTCCTGCTGCTGCTGCTGGTCGTGCTGGTGCCCCATTGGCTCAATGAAATACCCCTCGCCGCGCTGGGCGCCATCCTGCTGGCCACCGGGCTCAAGCTGGCCAGCCCCGCCCTCTTCCGACAGATGTGGACCGAGGGGCGCAACCAGTTCCTCCCCTTCATCGTCACGGTATTGGCCATTGTGTTCACCGACCTGCTGGTGGGCATCATCACCGGTCTGGCGACGAGTCTCGGCTTCATCCTGCACAGCAATTTCCGCCGACCGCTGCGGCGGTTCATGGAGCATCACGTGGGTGGAGAGGTGCTGCGGATCGAGTTCTCGAATCAGGTGAGCTTCCTCAACCGCGCCGTGCTTGAACAAACACTCAACTCCGTGCCAGCCCAAGGCCACGTGGTGCTGGATGCCCGCAACACGGACTACATTGACCCGGACATCCTCGACTTGATCGATGACTTCCGCAAACAGACCGCCCCGGCCCGCAACCTCAAAGTCAGTCTGGTGGGTTTCAAAGACCATTACGTAACTGAGGATCAGATCCAGTATGTGGATGTGAGCACCCGCGAGGTGCAATCCCATCTGACGCCAGAGCAGGTCCTCCAGTTCCTGAAGGAAGGCAATGAGCGGTTTGTGACCGGCCGACGACTGACACGCGACCTGTCCCGGCAGGTGGACGCCACGGCCGCCGCCCAGTATCCAATGGCCGTGTTGCTTAGCTGCATTGACTCGCGCAGCCCCGTCGAGCTCATCTTTGACTTGGGGGTGGGTGACGCCTTCGTCATCCGGATCGCGGGCAACGTGGCCAAGGAAAAGGTGCTGGGCAGCATGGAGTTTGCCTGCGCGGTGGCCGGTTCGCGCTTGGTGGTGGTGATGGGCCACACCAGTTGCGGGGCCGTCAAGGCGGCAGTGGACTTGTATGACTCGGGCAAGACCGCAGCCGTCATGACGGGATGCGAACATCTCGATGTGCTCGTCAATGAGATCCAAAAATCCATCGTGCCCGGAACCAAGCCGCATGGCGACTGGGTTACGGCCGAAGTGAAACGCGCGTTCGTGGACGACGTGGCCACACGAAACGTGACGGGGACGATAGCTTACATTCGGTCTGCCAGCCGCACGTTACGTGAGCTCGAAGCGGCCGGGAAGATCGCCATCGTGGGCTCCATGTATGACATCAAGACTGGCCGAGTCACCTTTTACGAGAGAACAACAAGCCAAACTGCGGCGGCCAGTTCAGCCGCCGCCAAGTGAGGCACCCGCGAACTACCCCAGAGCTGGCTTGAAGTGTGATCACCCTCGTCCAACCGAGGGGCTGATCGGAGATCGCCCAAACCAATGTTCGAAGCCAACCACTCCAATCTGCTCTCACCGCCCGCACTGTTCCTCGCGCCCGGCCTCACCGCCGCGTTGCTGAAAAGCGATCTCAAATTTTCGTAATCGCTCTGCACGACGCTGACCAACTACATGCTGGTCGCCATCGGGTTCAAAGACGCCGTGGCCAATGAGAGTCACAGCGAGATCTACACTCACTGCCTGACTCCGGAGACAGCCAAAGGGGTCTTCTTACGCACCAGTGTTGTCCGTTGGAAAAATTTTCACTTGCGATTTAAAACATCTGTTTGAAATATGCGTTTGAAATGGCCACTGCCACTCAACCCAAGCTCGACGCCTCGTCCGCCCAGACTCGTAAGGCGCTCCTCGAAGCGGGAGGCGCCGTTTTTGCCGAGGTTGGCTTCCACAACTCGACCGTGCGGGAAATCTGCCGGCGCGCTGGCGCGAACATCGCGGCGGTCAACTATCACTTCGGGGACAAAGCCGCGCTTTACCGCGAAGTGCTCGCCTATTATCAGTCGCGCTCGCTGCAGAAATTCCCGCTCGACCTTGGCGTGCGGCCGGGCGCGTCGGCAGCAGAGCGGCTGCGCGCCTTCGTGCACTCGTTTCTCCTCCGCATCTTCGACCACAGCAGCGACGCGTGGCACGGTAAGCTCATTTCCCGCGAGATGATTGATCCCACCAGCGCGCTCGACGCCATCGTGGTCGAGCGCATCCGACCACAGGCGCAGCATCTCGGCGGGATTGTCCGTGAACTGCTCGGGGGCGATCCGGACGTGGAATTGGTGCGGCTCTGCTCGTTCAGCGTGGTCAGCCAGTGCCTCTTCTACCACCACTGCCAACCAGTGGTCAGCCGACTGTTCCCGGAACAGAAATTCTCCCCCGAGGAAATTGAGCGACTCGCCGTCCACATCACTCGCTTCTCTCTTGCAGCGATCAAGGAAACCGCCCGCTCCCTGAACCGTCACTCTGCCAGCAAGACCTCCCCCTCCTCACCTCGGCGGCTCCCAGCGAAGCAACGTCGCCAAGCCGCCAGCAGCCTCCCGGCGACATCACGGTAGCATGTATCATCTCGCCCTCAAAATGCTCCTCGGGGATCGGGCCAAATACCTGATGCTCGTGGGCGGCCTAACCTTCGCCACCATGCTGATGACCCAGCAGTGCGGGGTGTTTTTCGGCCTGCTCAAGTGGACCACCAGCCACCTCAGCAACATGCGGGCGAAGCTCTGGGTGGTGGACCGCAAGGTCGAACAAGCCAACGAACTCAAGGCCCTGCGGGACACCGACGTGAACCGCGTCCGCACGGTGCCGGGCGTGGCGTGGGCCGTCCCGGTTTATGTGACGGTGCAGTCCGCCAAGCTCGCCGACGGCAACTTCAAACCCGTGATGCTTGTCGGCCTCGACAACGCCACGCTCATCGGCCAGCCCCCCGTGCTCCTGCGCGGCAAGCTCGAATCGGTCCGTCTGCCCAACTCCGTCATCGTGGATGAACTGGCGGTCCGCCGGCTCAGTTCCGGCCGTGCGAAACCGCTCGACCTCGGCGACACCTTCGAGCTGAACGACAAGGAAGCACGCATCGTGGGCATCTGTCGCGCGGACAAGCACTTCTTCGGCTACCCTTACGTTTACTCGACCTACACGCAGGCCCTCCAGTTTGCGCCGAAGCAGCGCAAGATGCTTTCCCTCATCCTCGCTGAACCAGCGCCCGGCTGGTCGCTGGACGACGCGGCGGCGGCGATTGAAGCGGCCACCGGGATGAAAGCCTACACCGAGGAAAAATTCTTCTGGGCCACCATCTGGTGGTATTTCAAGAACACCGGCATTCCCATCGCCTTCATCTCGACCATCGCCCTCGGCTTCATCGTGGGCATGGTCATTTCCGGTCAAACTTTCTATGCCTTCGTGCATGAGAATCTCCGCCACCTCGGCGCGCTTAAGGCAATGGGAGCCAGCAACGGCCTGCTGGTGCGGATGCTCCTGTTGCAGGCGTTCATCGTGGGCTTCATCGGCTACGGGCTGGGCGCGCTGCTGGTCGTCGGCTTCGGGCGGGCGGCCGTGGCACGCGGCGAACCGCCGTTCATGTTTCCCTGGCAGCTCCCCGCCGCCACCTTTTGCCTCGTCATGTCCATCTGCGCCTTGAGCGCCGTGCTGGGCATTCGCAAAGTGGTCAAGGTCGAGCCCGCGATTGTCTTCCGTGGTTGAGCACAAGCATGTCCGCCACCCCAACCAATCCACCAGCCCTCGCCGTCCACGTTCGCGGCGTATCGAAGACTTTTGGCACCGGGGAGACCGCCGTCACCGCGCTTAACGGTGTGGATTTCACCGCGCGGCAAGGCGAATTGCTCATGATCGTCGGCCCCAGCGGGTGCGGGAAAACCACCTTGTTGAGCGTGATCGCCGGCACGCTGAACTTCGATTGCGGCGAACTCGACGTTTTCGGATCACCCCTCCACCGGCTCAAACCGCGCGAGATCACCGAATTCCGCAAGCGCCATGTCGGCTTCATCTTCCAGGCCTTCAACCTCATCCCGACCCTGACCTGCATTGAGAACATCTGTGTGCCGCTGCTCATCGGTGGCGTGTCCCGACGCGTCGCCGAGCGTAAAGCCCTAGCCCTGCTGGACGAGGTCGGCCTGGGCTCACGCGGCCACGAGCGCCCGACGAACCTCTCCGGCGGCCAGCAGCAACGCATCGCCATCGCCCGCGCCCTGGTGCATGAGCCGCGCCTGATCATTTGCGATGAGCCCACCAGCGCCCTCGACAAGGACACCGGCGCGCACATCATGGATTTGCTCCGCAACGCCGCCCGCAATCCCAACCGCTGCGTCATCGTCGTCACCCACGACAACCGGGTCTTCAAATACGCCGACCGCTTGACCGAGATGGAGGACGGGCGCGTCCAGCGCGTGCATGACCAGGGTGGAAACTACGACTTGAGCGAATGAAATCCCGCTTCCCCCACTTTTAGCCATGCTCCTCTTTCGCCAGTTCACCTTCTACCTCGCCCTCGCCGGGTTTGCGGGCGTCTTCCTGTTTGTCCGGCAAATGCAGCAGAAGCCCCCTGCCCCGCCGCCGTTCGTCGAGCCTGCCCGCTCGCCCTACGCGGCCCATGTCGCCGCCACCGGCATCCTCGAAGCGGAACGGGAGAACGTCAAAATCGCCGTGCCCAAGGCCGCCCTCATCCAACGCGTCGCCGTCCAAGTCGGCTCGCGCGTCAAGATCGGCGACCCGCTCCTCCAGCTCGATGATCGCGAAGCCCGCGCCCGGCTCAACACCTTGCGCGCCCAATTGGAATCCCTCCGCGCCGCGCTGCAAACCGACCGTGTGATGCAGGCCGATGCCGCCGACCAACTCGCGCGTGCCGAGAAGCTCGCCCGGGACAAAGTCATCTCCGATGACGAGCGGAAGCGCCGTGATTTCGGCAAGCAGAACTGGGATGCCCGCATCGCCAAGGACGAGGCCGACCTCAAGGCCATGGAAGCGCAAATCGCCCAGTCGCAGACCGAGCTGGACGTGCTCACTGTCCTCGCGCCCCGCGATGGGACCATCCTGCAAGTCAACGTCCGCGCTGGCGAATTCGCCGGCACCGCGCCGCTGGAACCGTTGTTGATCCTCGGCGAAGTCGAAAAGCTCCAGGTCCGCGCCGAGGTGGACGAACAAAACGCCCCCCTCGTCGAGGCCAACCGTCCCGCCATCGCCTACCTCAAAGGCGACACTCAGCATGCGCTGCCCCTGCGCTTCGTTCGCATTGAGCCCTTTGTCATCCCCAAGCGTTCGCTCACCGGCGACAGTGCCGAGCGCGTGGACACACGAGTCCTCCAAATCATCTTCGAGCTGGAGCGCCCCGCCGCCCCGCTCTACGTCGGCCAGCAGGTGGATGTGTTTATTGAACGTTCCGCCACACCCCGCACCGCCCGCCTTGATGCTCCGCCCTCCACCCCATAATTTTCCAATGCTCCCGCTCTTCACAACGTCAACGCACCCACTCATGCCTTACATGACACGCACCCTCCTTCTCGCCACGGCACTCTGCCACACAGCTCTCCTCGCCATCGGCCAGCCCGCTTTTACGAATGCCCCGGCCACGAAGGCAACCAACCTCGTCGTCTGGCCCACCACGCCGCTCTCGCTCAAGGACGCCGTCGAGGTCGCGCTGCGCCAGAACAGCGCCGTGCAAAAAAGCCAGGCCAACCTCGCCGTCGCCTACGGCATCGTGGTGCAGACGCGCGCCATCCAGTTGCCGCGCGTCACCGGCACCGCCAACCACACGCTCTTTGATCAGAACGCGATTGAGCAGTTCCCTGGTGGTGCCTTCCGTGCGCCCGACCAGTCGTGGCTGGTGCGCGTGCAAATCACCCAGTCCATTTACGAAGGCGGACGGATCGAGTCCGCGAAGCGCACCGCCGATCTCACCCGTGATCAGGCCCTGCTCCAGCACCAGACCGTCCTCGCCGACACCGTGTTTGCCGTGCGCGTGAACTACGACGATGCCCTGCTGGCCGCGCAGCAAATCCTTGTGCAGCAAGCGAGCCTCGAACTGCTGAAGAAAGAATTGCAAGACAACCAGCGCCGGTTCGAGGCCGGCACCGTGCCGCGCTTCAACGTCCTGCGCGCCGAAGTCGAACTCGCCAACGCCCGCCCCCGGCTCATCCGCGCCCGCAACGCGCTACGCACCGCAAAGAACAACCTCGCCAACCTGCTCGGCTACGACGTGCCGCACACCGTGGTGGAAGACATTCCCCTTCAGCTCTCCGGCCGGTTGGAAGCCGACCCCACGCCCATCGACCTGACCGCCGCGCTGGCGAAGGCACTGGAGCAACGCACCGAACTCGCCGCCCTCCGCAAAGCCGAGCGCCTGCGCCAGGAAGCCATCGTCAATGCCGAGGCCGGCCGCAAACCCAGCGCGCAGATCTTTGCCGGCGTGGGTTCAAAAAGCTCCCGCTTCAGCCAGCATCTCACCCGGGACATCTCCGGCTGGGACATCGGCTGGCAGGCAAGCTGGAACATTTTCGACGGCTGGCTGGTGAAGGGCAAAGTCGCCGAGGCCACCGCGCTCCACCAGAAGGCCCAGGAGGAAATTGACGACATCTCCCGCCGCATCGAGCTCGATGTGCGCACCGCCTACTCCAACTTCCTTGAAGCTCAGGAAGTGCTGGAATCACAGAAGAAAGTGCAGGAGCAGGCCGAGGAAGCCCTGCGCCTAGCCAACGCCCGCACCGAGGCCGGCACCGGCACACAGCTCGACGTGCTCAACGCCCAGACCGCCCTCACCGTCGCTCGCAGCACCCAGGTCGAGGCATTGCACGCCTACTCCGTCGCCCGCGCCCGCCTCGACCGCGCCATGGGCACCACCCTCAGCGTTGACGGCAAGTAAGCCCACCACGCCAACGGTTACGGGCTCTGCTCAAAGCCCCTTCAACTCCACGCGCGCCTTCTTCAGCGCGTCCTCCAGCACCTCCCGCTTCGTCTTAGTTGCGTCAATCCACGCGATGACCGCGCTGGGCGTGGTGCTCACGGTCGCGCGCTCCACGCCGTCGAGCTTCGCGACAGCTTGGTAGGCGGCGTAACGGCAGCCCTTGCAATCCAGCACGCCGATGGGGATTTCCACCTTGGTCAGCTTGTCCGCCGGCACGGTCGAGCGCTCGGAGATGCCGAACGTGCGGGTCGAGGCGGTGCCGATGAGCTGGTCGAGCCGCGCGGTGACTTTGTCGGCAGCAGGCGGCTGCTTGGACTTGGCAGGCAGGAATAGCTTCTCGGCATCGAAGCGCAGCGTCACCTCAGCCTTCGCGGCATCGAGGCTGACCAACGCCACGTCGGGCACCTTGGCCAGCACCTCGCGCAAGTCCGCCTCGCGCTCCGGTGCGCTCAGGCCGAAGAGCCGGTAAGTGCCTGTCTGCTCCTCGGCGTGGAGAAGCGGCACGGCGAGGGCCAATGCGCAGAGGACGCTGGCGATGCGGCGGGAGAGGAGCGGTGTTTTCATGGGCGGGAGGTTAACGGGTCTGGAAGAGCCGGCTCTGCGTAAGTTCGTGAACAAGCGTGCGCACGCCGCCGCTCTGCTTCTGCGTGGCGGCAACGAGGGCGGCAATCGCGTCGCGGTCGCTGAAGGCGAGGCCGCGACCGGTGGCGTAAACGGCCAGCTGCTGCGCGAGGTTTTTGAGCAGCAGCGGCGAGTCAGCGGCGGCGAGCTTTTGAAACTCGCGGATGTCGGCGAACTTGCGCTCGTCCGGCAGCGCGCCGCTGGCGTCCACGGGCGGGCCGAGCTTGAAGCTGATGCCGATGAACGGGTCAATCGCCCCGCGCGGCGCGGGGTCGCCTTCGCCGATGGAGCGGTAGCGCGTGCGGTAGCCGCCGATGACATCGAAGCTCTCCAGCGCGAAGCCCGGCGGGTCCATCTTCGCGTGGCAGCCTGCGCAGGCGGCGTTGTTGCGGTGCTTGTCGAGCAGCTCGCGGATGGTCGTCGCGCCGCGCACGTCCGGTTCCACGGCGGCGACATTCGGCGGCGGCGGCTCGGGCGGCTGGCCGAAGAGGCGGTCCATCACGAACGCCCCGCGCGGCACGGGTGAAGTGGTCGTGCCGTTGGCCGTGATTTTCAGGATGGCCCCCTGCGTGAGGAAGCCGCCGCGCGGGCAGTCCGCCGGCAGCGGCACGCGGCGAATCTGCGCGCCGCTCACGCCCGCGATGCCGTAGTGCTTCGCCAGCTTCTCGTTCACCATCACGAAGTCCGAGCGCACGAGGTGCCGCGCATCGAGGTTCTTCTCCAGCAACTCGCGGAAGTAGGCGCGCGTCTCAGCGACCATCGAGTCCTGCAAGTAGGGGCCGAACTCGGGGTAAAGTTTCTTGTCCGCGTCATTTGCGGCGATGGCGCGGAGCTTGAGCCACTGGCCGAGGAAGTCTTCCACGAAGCGCTCGGACTTCTTGTCCTTGAGCAGCCGCTCGACTTCACCGCGCAGCGTTTTCGCATCGCGCAACTTGCCGCTGCCCGCCAGCTCGGTCAGCCGCGCGTCCGGCGCGGAGTTCCACAGGAAGAAGGACAAACGGCTGGCGAGCGCGAAGTCATCTAGCTTCACCACGGGTTCGACCAAGTAGAGAAAGTCCGGTGAGCACAGCGCCGCGCGATACGCCCAGCGCATCGCGAACTCGAAGGAATCCCCGGCCTTCAAGCGCTCCTCGACCTTCGCCACGTA
>CAIPBN010000323.1 GCA_903863315.1 uncultured Verrucomicrobiota bacterium
CGGCACGCTCTACGCCGCCAGCCAGCGTGGCATCGTGCGCATCCCGGACATCGCCAGCCAGACGGCCGCGCTCAAGAGCGAACTGGTCATCCCGCGCGCCCAGCTCAACCAGCCGCGCAGCCTGGTCTTCGATGCCGCTGGCCTGCTCTACGCGCTCGACCGCGCCACGGCGGCAATTCAGGTGTTCGATCCGAAGACCGGCGCACACGTCCGCACGGTCGGCACCCCGGGCGGCGCGCAGCTCGGACCGTTTGACCCGACCCGCTTCACCGAGCCATCCGCGATGGCGATGGATTCCGCCGGCAAATTGTGGGTGGTCGAACAAGCCTTCCAGCCCAAGCGCATCAGCCGCTGGAGCACGGCCGGCCGCTTTGAAAAGGACTTCATGGGGCCGACCCATTACGGCGGTGGCGGCATCATGGACTCCGGCGACCACTCGGTGGTGAACCATCTCGGCATGAAGTTCCGCATCAACTGGAGCGACCGCAGTTGGAAACTCGAAAGCCGGCTCTACAACTACACCTCACGCGGGATGTTTGCGCCGGACCGCGCAGTCTATTCGCGCGGCCACCGTTACCTCGCCGGCGACCGCGAGGTGGTCACGCCCTTCGGCGATCCCGGTCCGACCGCGACGATTTGCGTCGAGCAGGAGGGCATCGCGCAGCCCGTGGTGGCCGCCGGCCTGCTCTCGGGCTGGCGGGGCTTTGGCAACAACTCCGAGGCCTTGAAGACCTTCGGCAAACTCAACGCCGACACGACGAGCTTCGTGTGGGTGGACTTGAACCGCGACCACATCGCGCAGCCCGGAGAAGTCCAGGTGAAGGAGGGCCGGCACTTCGCCTCCTGCGCCGCCATAGGCGACGACCTCTCGCTCAATTTCCAAGGTGGCGCACCCGGCGGCGGCTGGCGTTTGCGGGTGAAGGAAGTGCGGCCCGACGGGCTGCCCATCTACGACCTGGCCGCATTGGAGAACGTCAAGGAACTGACCGGCTCCGCGTGGGTCAACGCGGCCGGCGAGACCTTCGTCATGGGCCACAAGCTGCTCGATGCCGCCGGCAAGGTGTTATGGCACTACCCGGACAACTACCTCAGCGTGCAGCGCTCCTACCAGACGCCGTGGGGCTTCTACAACCGCCCGCCCGGCGTGCTCGTGGGCGGGCTCTGGCCCATCGGCAGCTTCAAGATCGGGCACGAGGAGCTTTTCTGCGTGCTGGGCAACAACGGCGATCAGTATGCCCTCACGCGCGACGGCCTGCTCGCCGCCGCCGTGCTGGGCGGGCCGGACGGCTATGGGCGACGCTTCTTCTCGATGCCGGAAGCCGAGCCCGGTCGCACGGACATGTCTGACCTGCGCAACACGGTCGAAACCTTCCACGGACACCTCTGCGCAGCGGAGGATGGGAAGGTCTATTCCATCGCCGGCAAGAATCACATTTCCATCCTACGCGTGGACGGGCTGGAAAAAATGCAGCGCCTCGGCGGTTCCGTGGAGGTCACCGCCGAGCAGATCCGCCAGACGATGGTCTGGGCCGCCGACAAGGCCCGCATCGAGAGCGCGTTGCGCCGCCCCGTGCTGGCCACCGTGCCCTACATGGCCGCCAAGCCGGTCATTGACGGCGAGATCACCACCGACTGGCCGGGCGGTGCGCCGCTGGACATCCGCACCTCGCGGGATCAACTGAACCGCATCCGCGAGTCGTGGACGACGCAACTGGCCTTCGATGAGCAGCACCTCTACATCGCCGCGCGCGGCTACGGCACCACGCCCATGCTGAACCGCGCGGCCGACAAGCAGTTGATATTCCAAGGCGGCGACGCCTTCGACCTGAACCTCGGGCTGGACCCCAAGGCCGATCCGAAACGCGGGGAAGCCGCCCCCGGCGACCTCCGGCTGATCCTGTCGCTCTTAGACAATCAGCCCGTCGCCATGCTGTATCGCCCGCGCGTGCCGGGCGCGCAGGGCGGCGGCCGCACCTTCACCTCCCCCGTCGGCCAGGAGCAGGTGGACGAGATCCGTGACATCACCGCCGAGATTCGGCTGCGCATTCTCCGGCAAGGCGGTGAAAGCGCCAATCAAGGCTCATGGACCATCGAAGCCGCGGTCCCATGGAAGGCGCTCGGCGGTCGCGAACTGCGCGAAAGCGTGGCGCTGCGAGGCGATGTCGGCGCGCTGGTCGCCGACCCGCACGGCACGGCCACTGCGGTGCGCTACTACTGGGCGAACAAATCCCACGTGGTGTTGAGTGACCAGCCTTCCGAGGCCCGCCTCCTGCCCGCGCTGTGGGGCGAGCTGCGCTTCGAACTGCCCGACATTCTCGACCGCGTGCCCACCGCCAAGCCCTCACTCGGTGACACCGACCCGCTCAAGGGGCTGAAATAAGGTCACTGCGCCGGCGGCGTGATGAGAGAGTTCGTCACCGCCCCAGCATCTGGCGCCAGCAAGGGCGTCGGTTCTTTTGCCGGCTCCGGGCCAGGCGCGCGGCGACGGCGGGTGAAGAAACGGCCGTTGCCCCAGTCATCGAAAATGGCGTAAGTGACCGGGGTGACCAGCAGGGTGAGCAGGAGGCAAAGCACCTGCCCTCCAATGATGACCTTGGCCATGGAGGCACGCCCACCCGATCCAGGACCGGTCCCGAGCGCGATGGGAATCATCGACACCACGAGCATGAGCGTGGTCATCAGGATGGGCCGCAAGCGCACGCGGTTGGCCTGCAGGATGGCGGCCTCGCGCTCCATGCCCTGCGCACGCAGCGTGTTGGTGTAGTCCACCTGCAGGATGCCGTTCTTCTTCACGATGCCGAAGAGCATGAACAGGCCGAAGATGGCGTAGATGTTGAAGGGCTCGTTGAGCGCCAGCATGCTGATGAGCGCGAAGGGCAGCGACAGCGGCACCGCCAGCATGATGGAGATGGGATGGACGAAGTGCTCGAACTGCGCGGCGAGAATCATATACATGAAAAGCATCGCCAGCCCGAAGGCGATGGCGAAGTTCTGCGCTGTCTCGACCAGCGTCTTGGCCCGGCCCGTGAAATAAACCGAGTAGCCCGCCGGCAGGTTCATCTCCTCGACGATGCGGCGCACCCCGGTCATGGCCTCGTTCAGCGAAATGCCCACCGTGTTCCCGACGAGGGTCACCTTCCGCTGCCGCTGGAAGCGGTCAATCTGGTTCGGCCCGCGCGCCTCGCGGAGCGTCACGAAGTTGGCGAGCTGCACGAGCTGGGCGTCATTCGTCGTCGCGGCCGGCCGCACCATGATCTGCTCCAGCGCCTCCTGCGTGCTGCGCTCGTGCGGCATGGCGCGGAGCCACACATCATACTGGTCGTCAGCCTCCTTGTAGTTGGAGATGACCTGCCCCCCGACCAGCGTGCGCAGGGTGTTCGCCACGTCCGCCACCCGCACGCCAAGCTGGCTGGCCTTCTCACGATCGACCTGCACTTGCAGCTCCGGCTTGCGGTTGGCCAGCGTGGTGTCGAGGTCGGCCATGCCGGGGATGGCGCGCATCTTCTCCAGGATCTGCGCGGAGTATTCCGTAAGCTTGTCCAGCTCCGGACCGATTAGGTTGAAGGTCAGGTCGGCATTGCGCCCGGTCTGTCCGACGTTGGAGATCAACTGCACGCTGCCGCGGATGTCCGGATAGCGGGCCAGCACCTGCCGCGCGCGGCGCATCACTTCAAACTGTGACCAGGCCCGCGTCCTGCCGGTCATGGTCTCATAGCGTCCGCCCAGCTCCGGCAGGCGGCAGTAAATGTTCCCGATGGTCACGTCGCCCTCGCCCTTGCCGACGCGACCGGTGGTTTCGCCAATGGTCACCAGCGTGTCCGTGATAGCCGGCTGGCCGTCCATGCGGATGGCCTTGAGCTCGGCCTCGATTTCTGCGCACAGCCGCGCGCTGTGTTCCAAACTCGTGCCCTCCGGCGTTTGCAGGGCGATTTCAAACTCGCTCGCATCGTCCTGCGGCAGGTAGTTGAACTTCACCTTGGGCACGATCCACCAGAGCGAGGCCACGCAGGCGAGCGAGGTGGCCACCACCACCCAGCGATGCCGCAGGCTCCAGCCCAGGATGGCCGTGTAGCCGTCCGCCAGCAGGCGCATGAGCCAGCCGCCGTGCGCCTTTTTCTCCCGCTCCTTGTCATTGTCCGAGTGCCGCAGGAAGCGCGCCGCCAGCATGGGCGTGAGCGTGAACGAGATGAACAGCGACACCATGATCGAGAACGCCACCACCACGCCATAGCTTGAAAAGAACAACCCGACGCGGCCTTTCATGAAGGCCAGCGGCAGGAAGATGACGACCAGCGACAGCGTTGTCGCCATCACGGCCAGGGCGATTTCCCGCGTGCCGATGATGGCGGCGGTGATGCCATCCAGCCCGCGCTCCTCCATGGTCCGGTGGACGTTCTCCAGCACCACAATCGCATCGTCGATCACGATGCCCACGGCGAACACCAAGCCGAGCATGGTGAAGTTGTTCAGCGAGTAGTTCATCGCCCGCATCAGCGCGAAGGTGGCGATGATGGACGCGGGGATCGCAATGGATGCGATGATGGTGCCGCGCCAGTCGTGCAGGAACGCGAACACGGTGATGGCCACCAGCACCGCGCCGAGAATCAGGTGGAAGTTCACCTCCTCCAGCGAGCGTTTGATGAAGCGGGACTGATCCCGGATGACAGTCATCTTGAAGTCCGCAGGCACCTGCAGCTCCAGTTCCTTGAGCCGTGCCTTCACCCCGTCGATCACCTTCACCGTGTTGCTGCCGGACTGCTTGCGCACGACGAGCGTCACCGAGTTGTTGCCGTTCAGGCGCGCGAGCGAACGCGGTTCCTCCACGGAATCCTCCACCTTCGCCACCTCCCTCAGGTGAATGTTCTGACCGCCGAAGCTGCCAATGATGAGATCCTCAAACTCAGCCACCGCCCGCATCCGGCCGAGCGTGCGCACGACGAGTTCGCGGGAGCCCTGGTCCACCCGGCCGCCCGGAATCTCCACGTTCTGCGCCTGCAACGCCGCGCTCACCTCCTGAATCGTCAGGCCGCGCGCGCGCAACTGGTCGATGTCCACCGACACCTGCACCGCGCGGGTGCGGTTGCCGGCCATGTTGACGGAACCGACATCGAGCACGGTTTCGAGGCTTTGCTTGATGACCTTGTCCGTGAGGTAGGTCACCTCGCGCAAATCGCGGGGCGCGCTGACGCTCACGGTGATCACCGGCGTCGCGTCCACGTCGAACTTGTCGATGATGGGAGCCTCGGTGCCGGCGGGCAGGCGCGAGA